>NZ_DBHLAM010000025.1:0-33119 GCF_057314195.1 Rodentibacter sp.
GCTTGATTTCTTGTTGCCACAGGTTATCGAGGGCGGGAATATCTGCGCCGAATTGCAACGCCAAACGCTGTTTTAACGTGCGGCGGTTATCACCTTCACCACTCCCGTTCGCCAGCCCTGCATGATGCCCCGCAATGCAAAACGCCATCAGCTTGCCGATCACATTTCCCCAACGCTCGGCTGCAACTTTGGCACCGGCGGTAGCGTGATCAACGAACTTGCTTTCACCGTTTAACCTCGCCTGAAATTCAGGCGAGTATTTACCGAGGTCATGCAACTGCCCAGTGTAATAAGCTATTTTCTGTGCGCCGAAAAATTCGGCGAAATTTGCCGCTAATTTGCCGACATTATAGGCGTGGTCTTGCAAGGTTTGCCATAAGTCATATCCTTGCTTACTATTCAATAAATTTTCTTTCGAATGCGCGTAATAGATCTTCCCTTTAGATTCTTCCATATATCTTCCTATAATTTATAATTTTTTGAATCCATTATATTTGAGTGAATAAATACTCTTCCGTGATCTATTAATCAATAGATCTATGAACAATTTTTATACAAAATGATATAGGTACCAAAACAGCAAGCGTATAATATTAATTTGCTGATTGGTCTGCTCTGTACAAAAACGAATTTTCGCTTATACTACGCAGGTTTTTTTTACGCTAACAAACAGGAAAAATTATGGGTTTCTTAACAGGTAAACGTATTTTAGTCGCCGGCCTTGCCAGCAATCGTTCTATCGCGTACGGCATTGCGAAAGCGATGAAAGAACAGGGTGCTGAATTGGCTTTTACTTATTTAAATGAAAAATTACAACCGCGTGTGGAAGAGTTCGCCAAAGAATTCGGCGCAAACATCGTACTGCCGTTAGATGTCGCTACCGACGAAAGTATTCAAAATTGCTTTGCGGAATTAAGCAAACACTGGGATAAATTCGATGGTTTCGTACACGCCATCGCATTTGCTCCGGGCGATCAGTTAGACGGCGATTATGTGAACGCAGCAACCCGTGAAGGTTATCGCATTGCTCATGACATCAGCGCCTACAGCTTCGTGGCAATGGCACAAGCGGCACGTCCGTACTTAAACCCGAATGCAGCGTTATTAACCCTTTCTTACTTAGGTGCTGAACGTGCGATTCCAAACTATAACGTCATGTGTTTAGCCAAAGCCTCTCTTGAAGCCGCAACCCGCGTAATGGCAGCAGATTTAGGTAAAGACGGCATTCGCGTGAATGCCATTTCTGCCGGACCAATTCGTACCTTGGCGGCTTCCGGCATTAAAAACTTCAAGAAAATGTTGGCAACCTTCGAGAAAACCGCTGCATTACGCCGCACAGTGACTATCGAAGATGTGGGTAACTCCGCAGCATTCTTATGTTCTGATTTAGCCTCCGGTATCACCGGTGAAATCGTGCACGTCGACGCCGGTTTCAGCATCACCGCCATGGGCGAATTAGGCGAAGAATAATTTTTTTTCGTATCCATTATTTCTAGGTATTTCTAGGCAGGCTTTTCAGTCTGCCTTTCTCTTTTTTAAAATGAATTATGTTCCAAGACAATCCATTACTCGCTCAACTTAAACAACAAATCCACGACAGCAAAGAACGCGTGGAAGGCATCGTCAAAGGCACCGATAAAGCTTACGGTTTTTTAGAATGTGACAAAAAAACCTATTTCATCGCACCGCCGGCAATGAAAAAAGTGATGCACGGCGACAAAATTTTCGCAACTATCGAAAAACAAGGCGACAAAGAACAAGCTGAGCCGGAATCTCTAATTGAGCCGATGCTCACCCGTTTTATCGCCAAAGTACGATTCAATAAAGACAAGAAATTGCAAGTATTGGTCGATCACCCGAACATCAATCAGCCTATCGGTGCGCAACAAGCCAAATCGGTAAAAGAAGAGTTGCAGGAAGGCGATTGGGTAGTCGCTAATTTAAAAAATCATCCGTTGCGCGATGATCGTTTTTTCTACGCCACCATCAACCAATTCATTTGCCGCGCTGACGATGAATTCGCGCCCTGGTGGGTAACGCTGGCTCGTCACGAACAATCGCGTTATCCGGTACAAGGCGCGGATCGTTATGAAATGCTGGATAACCAAACGCGTGAAGATTTGACCGCACTTCATTTCGTTACCATTGACAGCGAAAGCACGCAAGATATGGACGATGCGCTTTACATCGAGCCAACTGAACAAAACGGCGAACAAACGGGCTGGAAATTGGTGGTCGCGATTGCGGATCCAACGGCTTATATCGCACTGGATTCGCAAATCGAAAAAGACGCCAAACAACGCTGTTTCACCAACTATTTGCCGGGTTTTAATATTCCGATGTTGCCGCGCGAGCTTTCCGATGAGCTTTGCTCCTTAATGGCAAATGAAACCCGTCCGGCGCTTGTGTGTTATATTGAAACGGATTTACAAGGCAACATCACGGCCAAACCGCATTTTGTATCCGCTTATGTGCAATCCAAAGCGAAATTGGCTTACAACAACGTTTCTGATTATTTAGAACAAAAACCGGATGCATGGCAGCCTGAAACAGCTGAAATTGCGGAGCAAATCCATCGTTTACACCAATTCACTTTAGCGCGTATCAACTGGCGTAAAACCCATTCTTTATTATTCAAAGAAAAACCGGATTATTCTTTTGTATTGGCGGAAAACGGTCACGTTCAGGAAATCAAAGCGGAATATCGCCGTATTGCGAATCAAATTGTGGAAGAATCAATGATTATCGCCAATATTTGCGCGGCACAATTCTTGCACGAACAAGCGCAGACGGGCATCTTCAACACGCATACCGGCTTTGATAAAAAATTCTTGGAAAACGCCCATAATTTCTTACTGGCAAATTTAGCCAATGAAGAAAATCAAGCTGTGCTTGCCAAACGTTATTCTGTGGAAAATTTAGCAACCTTAAACGGTTATTGCCAAATGCGTCATGATATTGAACCGGTTGAAGGCGATTATTTAGAGTTCCGTTTGCGTCGTTACTTAACTTTTGCGGAATTTAAAACAGAACTCGCACCGCACTTTGGCTTAGGTTTAGAAGGTTATGCCACTTGGACGTCGCCAATTCGGAAATATTCCGATATGGTGAATCATCGCCTAATCAAAGCGGTGCTCACAGGGCAACCTGCGGAAAAACCGCAAGATAGTGTGATTTCCCGCTTGCAAGAAGCACGCCGACAAAATCGTCTGGTGGAACGCGACATTGCCGATTGGCTATATTGTCGCTATCTTGCCGACAAAGTGGCGGAAAATGCGGAATTCGAGGCAGAAGTGCAAGATGTGATGCGTGGCGGTTTACGCGTGCAATTATTAGAAAACGGCGCATCGATGTTTATTCCGGCTTCCACATTACACAACAACAAAGAAGAAATGCAGGTAAACCCTGATGAGCTTGCTCTTTACATCAAAGGCGAACGCGTTTACAAAATTGGCGATATTGTGAAAGTGAAGCTCACGGAAGTGAAAGAAGAAACGCGGAGCATCGTCGGACAGATCATTGCTTAAATATCAAGATGGCGTTTTTAATAAACGCCATTTTTGTACTCTGAAAATAGCACCGCATTGAAACCTTGCTACAACGCAATCTCATCCAACGATCGGCTAAAACTTGGCATAAATACTTGCAAAAAATAATCCATTTCTTGGCTGTGCCATTGTTGCATTAAACCTTCTAATCTTGCTTTGGCGGTTTTGAACTCTTGATTACCGTGGTCGAGCTCAAATTGAACTTTAATGTAAGCACAAATTAAATCTGCCTGTTTTACCAAATGTTTTTCTTCAGCTGAGCTCCTTTCGCTGTCCAAATAAGGCGCGAAATCAGCTTGTAATTCGTTCGGCAATAAACTCAATAAATGCCGTTCTGCCGCACTTTCGATTTGCTTATAGACATGAGTGATTTCCGGATTGAAATATTTAATCGGGGTCGGTAAATCGCCGGTGAAAATCTCGGAAGTATCGTGGTACATCGCCATCACGGCGATGCGTTCGGGATTGGCCGTACCGCCAAAAAATTTGTTTTTGATGATTGCTAAGGCTTGTGCCACAAAAGCTACTTGTAAACTGTGTTCGGCCAGATTTTCTTTTTCAATATTGCGCATTAACGACCAGCGTTGAATCAAGCGCAGACGATCTAAACAAGCAAAAAAGTGGCTGGTTTTAATTTGCATATCACCTCTAATTAGACGGTAATTCTTCAACCATTACCGGTAAATCGAACATTCGGCCGAGACGCACAATGGTGACCATAACTTGTGTATTCGGCTGCGTATTGGCAATAATTTGCATCATTTCGCGAGCAGAAATGCCTTCTTGATTATTCAATTTCAAAATCACATCGCCCACCTGAATGCCTGCTTTTGCCGCCGGACTATTCGGACTGACATCGGTGATCAATATGCCTTGCTCGCCACTGGCGCTAATATCGCTCTGTACACCGAAATAACCGCGAATCACGCGTCCGTCACGAATAATTTTGTACAGTACATCATTGGCGATATCCATCGGAATAGCAAAATTCAGTCCCTCAGCAATTTCATTTGACGTTTTGCCGATACTTAAGGTACTGATCCCCACCAACTCGCCTGCCGAATTAATCAACGCCCCACCGGAATTACCGCGATTAATCGATGCATCGGTTTGAATAAAATTTTGGCGACCGAGAGAATCACCTACCGCACTACGTCCCACCGCACTGATAATGCCTTGCGACACACTTTGCCCAAGATTATACGGATTGCCGATAGCAAGAGCGACGTCGCCCACATACACTTGACGGTTTTTATTTTGCGGAATGGTAGAAAGATTGTCGGCGCGAATTTTTAACACCGCAAGATCCGTCAAATTGTCGGAACCGATAAGACTCGCCTCATAAATATTACCGTTTTGCAGCGCCACTACAATTTGATCGGCATTTTGAATCACATGTTTGTTAGTCAAAATATAACCATCTTTACTCATAATCACGCCGGATCCCAAGTTATTGACTTGTAATTGCTCATCTTCATTGATGCTGGCGGAAGAAAAAGAACGGTTATATACGTTCACCACTGCGGGCGAGGCAATACGCACGGCATTTTTAAAAGAAACGATGTCGTCCGAAGTAAAAATATTGCTCGAATTTAACCTCGGCACGGCAAATAAAATCACGCCAGCAGCAGCCAGCCCCCACAAGGCGGCATGAAAGAGTTTTCTAAACATAAGTTATCCTTTTGGCGTGTAAATTAATTTTATATCGTCGCCAATTTGTTGAAATGCATCAAGTCGCCACAAAGACGCATCAGCTAATCGCGTGAGGTGCGGTAATCGACATAAACCGCGCGCCTGCTCGCCTAATAATTTAGGCGCAATATAAACGATTAATTCGTCGACTAATTTTTGTTCGATTAAGCTGCCGGCCAAATTCGCCCCGGCTTCCACCCAAAGACAGTTAATTTGACGCTTGCCTAACTCAAACATTAATTCAGACAACAAATTTTGTTTCGGCAAAATAATTTGTTCGCAAAAATCGGGAAAAGCGGAAATATCACGTTCAACACTTGACACCAACCATACCGGCGATGTGGTTTTAAATAATTTATGCGAAGGTCGAATGCGGTGCTGAGAATCTAACAGGACTCGTACCGGCTGACGCACGGTTTGTTTGGCGTAAACGCTTTTAAGATCGTCTGGGAAATCCTCCCAGCGCACGTTTAGACTCGGATTATCGGCCAATACGGTTGCCGAAGTGGATAACAAAGCGGAGGATTTGGCTCGCATTTTTTGCACATCGGAACGCGATGCGGTGCTCGTGAGCCACTTGCTTTCGCCGTTTGCCAGCGCAGTTCGCCCGTCCAGACTCATGGCCAATTTTAATTGCACAAACGGTACACCTTGACGCATGCGTTTAAAAAAACCTTTATTTAATTTTTCCGCCGATTCTTCCAATAAACCGACCGCACTTTCAATTCCCGCCTCCGCCAACATACGCAAACCTTTGCCGGCCACCTGTGGATTCGGATCCTGCACCGCCGCCAGCACTTTCGTTACGCCCGCGTCAATCAAACCCGATACACAAGGCGGAGTGCGGCCGTAATGTGCACAAGGCTCTAGCGTCACGTAAGCAGTAGCGCCTTTCGCCCGTTCACCAGCCTCGGCTAAGGCAACGCGCTCAGCATGCGGCTGTCCCGCTTTAAAATGAAATCCTTCGCCTACAATTTCACCGTCTTTTACCAATACGCAGCCCACTGCCGGATTCGGTGCGGTGCTGTATTCGCCTTTGGCGGCCAAGTCTAGCGCACGCTGCATAAATTGGCGATCTTGAACAGAGAATTCGGACATGCTTAATCCTTCAGGCTTTCAATTTCTTTGGTGAATTGGTTAATGTTGTCAAAACTCAAGTAAACGGAGGCAAAACGAATATAGGCCACTTTATCCAGCGCTTTCAGTTCGTTCATCGCGAGTTTGCCCACCAAGTGGCTTGGCACTTCGCGTTCGCCGGTAGCGCGCAATTGAATAATGATATGATTGATGGCTTTTTCCACATCGTCGGCACTCACCGGGCGTTTTTCCAATGCGTGTTGAATGCCGCTACGCAATTTATCTTCGTTAAACGGCTCGCGCGAACCGTCGTTTTTAATCACCTTCGGCACCACTAATTCCGCCGTTTCAAACGTTGTAAAACGCTCGTGGCAATGACCGCACTCGCGGCGGCGGCGAACTTGGTAACCGTCGGAAACTAAACGGCTATCAATAACTTTGGTCTCTTCTGTGGAACAAAACGGGCAGCGCATAAAAAATCCTCGCAAAAACGGGCGACATCTTAACAAAAAATGATTCTTTTGACGATTTACTTCGCCCCTTTATTCACGGCTTTATTTTCCATACCAGAAAATAACAATCCAAACCACGCCTTGGTTTGCATTAACAATGATTCCAAATTTTCAGGTCGTTCAAATTTTGCCGTTTGTGCCAACACGCGAGACCAATAAGGATCGGCATAATTGCCGAAATTATCGCTTTCGGTAAGTTTTCGTAGTTTTGCCAACACGTCGTCAACATCGACCGCCCTTTCGTCTTGCACGATAAAATCGGAAATTTTCCCCACGGTCGGAACCAGTTGAATTTCAATCTGACTTTGCAAATAAGCCCGCATATAGATTTGGAGCTGCTCCAATGCGGTGCTGAAATCGACTTGCGGCAACTCCACGATTTTGTCTTGCGTAACGAGTTTTGGCGCAACCATATTTTCCTGCGTAACACATTGAATTAAATAATAAATCCAAGGGCGAATGCGATAGCGTTCTTTTTCTTTCGCGAAACGCCATTCGACGACCCGATTTTCTGCACCGAACAAATTTTCCATATAGCCAAATAAACGAATTGAGCACGCTTGATCTTGCCACATCACATTCAACGTGAAATCAACGGGCGCATTGTGCGGCTCGCCCAAATCGGCGATTTTGTGTTTAAATTCCAGCACCGCATCGCGCACCTTTTGCGCGGCCACGCGCCCGAATTCCGCGCGCGGCAAGACGCCTTTCACCGCAGCTCGAGCGAAATAAGCGTCAAACTCGCATTCATCCGAATAAACCAAATCGTTATTTAACGCATATTTATTTAACCCGTTTAACGTAAAATTTTCACTGTCGGCAATGCGTTCGTCTTCGGCACGAAAATACACGCCAAGTTGTTTTTCAAAGAAAAATTTCACCGGATTTTCTACAAAACTCACGAAGCGATCCAATTCAATTTCCGTAACGGTTTCGCCATTTTCCATTGGCACGGCAAACTCTTTTTGTAGCGAGTAGCCGGCGCTTTGTGCCGTTGGCAACCATTTGGCGGCGAAGGAATGATTGAATGTTGCGGAACAATTGAAGTTATGTGGGCTAAACGGCGTCATTGCGTGTTGTTCGACCTGCAATTTTTGCGCCTCGGGTTGACCATAATTCACATAATCCAGTAATTGACTCACTAGTACGGAAGGTTCTTTTGGTTGATTATCGGTAATTGCTCGGCCAATATAGCTGATGTAGCAATAATCACGCGCGGCCAACAAGGCTTCGAGGAACAAATAACGATCATCGTCGCGTCGCACGCGATCGCCTTTTTGGTGATGGTATTGCATCAAATCAAAACTGTTCGGCATTTGCGTACGCGGGTAATCCGCTTCATTCATACCAAGCAAACAAACCACCTTAAAAGGTATGGAACGCATCGGCAAAAGCGTGCAAAAATTTACTTTGCCCGCCAGAAATTTCAGGCTGTTCGGGGCCTCCTCCAACTTTCTTGTCATTGCATCAGCCACCACATTTACTTCCAATGCGGTGCTGAAATGCAAGTCTGCCAACTGTGTAGCCAGTTCGTCGATTTTCTCTTGAATATAAAGCAGCGTGTCGTTCGTGTCTTCCTGTCGCGCAAAAAAATCGGTTAAAAGGGAGCTTAAAATCCTCTGCCATGCTGCCATTGAATGCGGTTGTTGAAGCGTTTCCCGCCACGCTAAAAGCACGCTGAAAAAACATGATAAATTGCCTGCCAGCAAACCTTTTAAACCGTAACTGCTATCTAAACCCAAACTCTCTTGCCAAATGCCGTGCTCTTCGCGCATCGCATAGCCCAATAGCATACGTTCCAACCCGGCTTGCCATGAGTTAAAATTCACACCATGTTCATTTTTTGGTAAACCGAAACGAATGCCGGCATCCGCCACCCATTCGCGTACCAGCGGTAAATCGGCCAAGGAAATATTGAAACGCGCCCGTACCGCCGGAATATCCAACAAGGCGAGCATATCCTCCGCACTAAACATGCTTTCTTTTAGACGTAACAAGGATAAATAACAGGACACTAATGTGTCGCTTTCCGATAATTTACTATCGGAAATAGAAAATGGAATCGTTGGCACATCACCGCTTTTTTGTCCGAATACCGCTTGAATATAAGGTGCGTATTGATTGATATCCGCGACCATCACCACCACATCTTTCGGTGTAAGCGTCGGCTCTCGGTTAAATAAATCCAGTAAATAATCATGCAATACTTCAACTTCGCGCATAGCGCTATGACAGGCGTGAAAGGTTAAAGAACGGTCATTTTTCGCAATGTTTAAAGGAGAGTGGGTTAAATGTAAAATTTGCGCTTGTAACTGAGCAAGCAAGGTTTCACCGGAAATCTCTTGGTAGGCCTCGATCGAACGCACCGCAACACGTTCTTCATCGCGTACCAAACTATAAAGAAAATCACGCCCCATCTTCCCCCAACTTGCCAATAATGGATTGCCCACTTGTAACGCTTCATCATGATACGTCGTTTCAGTGATGCCTTTTTCTAGTTCAGCTATCTGCTGTTCTGAAAAGAGCGCGCGATTTTCATCTTGTTTTGCCCAAAAATGACGCTTGCGTACACGCAAATATTCCATCCGTAAATCGCGAATATCGCCCCAATATTCTTGGCTCGGATTATTAAAAAACAGATGAATGTCCGTTTTCGACGAAATGGCTTGTAAAATTGATAAATAGGCATTTGGCAGGGCTGAAATACCAAAAACAAATACGCGGGAGGGTAATTTTTTAGGTTGATGTTTATCCTTCAATAAGGTTAAAAATTGTTCATGTAAGGCGGCTCGATGAGTAGCTTGACTGCCGATATCAGTTTTCACATCAATCGTTAAAGCGCGCCACAATGTTCCTTGCCACGTCACATTAGTTTGAATTTGATTTAGTAACGACGCGTTCAAATTTGTTTGCTGCGCCTTAATTTGCGTGGCGATAACCTCGTCCTCGCCCTTTTCCCAGGCAAAAATCCATTCAGGGCGGTAGACTAAATATTGGTCAAACAAATCGGCGATTTTACTGCACAGTTGATAGCGTTTGTACTGTTCCGAATGCGGTGCTGATTCCAAATAGCGACGTAGCGGAGCGAAATCATCTTGGCTTAAAAAAGTGGGGATCAAGCGCATTAAACGCCACATCATAGAATCTTTATCGAAAGGATTTTGTAACGAAGCTGCGGACAAATTGTCCGCATAAAGTTGCCAAACGAAACTGGCCGGCATCGGGAATTTCAGATTCGCTGCAATGCCGTTTTTCTTCGCCAATTCCATTTGCAACCATTGAGCCATGCCGGGACTTTGCACCAAAATAATATCTGATTGGAAAGGATCGCTCGGAGGGAGTTGTTCAAACAGAAAAGCCAGAATATCTTTTTGTTTTTCAAGCTGATTGGAATAGTAAACGGTAAACAAAACGGCGCCTTTTTATAGACAAAACAGGCCGCCATTTTACTCGGTTTTCAAGGAGAATTCACCTTGCGGAAAACGAACGATAATTTGATTGCCCGGGCATTGAATGTGAAATTGCACACCGTTTTGTTTCACCTGATGTTCGCAAGATAAACCTAAAAATCGGCGATGTCCTTGATTCTCTGCAATCTGCAATGCCTGAAAATCATAATAAATTTTCATCGCGTTTTTACGTTGATTCGCCGTCCACTGGTTAAATGCTAAAAACAATGAACTAAATAATGCCAACGTAAACATCACCGAAGTGAGCGATATTCCCTTATTCGTTTTGAGGTTTAAAATCACTCCAACTTTTCTCCGCTAATTGCCATTTGTTGTATTGTTGCACTAAAGGCGTAACAACTTTTTTACTATAAGCGATTGTGACGCCATCAAGAGTCAATTCGCCACCGGTGATCACCGTACCGGTAATCGTGCCTTTACCATGCAGTTTAAGGTCACCTTCAGCGATGATAACGGCCGCGACATCGCCGTTGACTTCCCGTTCAGATTGAGTCTTATCAAACCAATATAGTTGAGGTTCTTTGGTTGGCACCAAAGGATTTGATGAGGATGCGAACTCATTTTTAAAATCGGCCTTATCATCGATTCGTACAAACTGTTCAAGCAAACCTTCGTTATTCGGTTTTAACGGTGTTTTTTTAAATATCGCTGCATACCGACACCAAACTGAATATTGCAGCATATCTTCTGCCCCCGCCAAAGTTGTGGATACTTGTCGAAATGCGCTTTTCTTGTTTAAAGGTAAATCCGAACATAGGCGTTGCTTTTCTTGTTGCATCATTTTTTGTAAAAGTAACGCTCTTTCCGAATAGTTTTGACGTTGCATTTGTTGTGCGCGAAAAAAACTTAATAAATCGTCGTCAAAGAGTAAAGCCAGCGTCAACAAGCCTGATAAAAAAATTAGCAGCGATAATGTAATCACACCCTTTTCAAGATTTCTTCCTATATTTATTTTTGATTCCATAAACCTATCACCAATGCGGTTTCGTATTTAATATGCGGATGCGCCTTTAAATTTCCCGCCAATTGAATCTGCATTCCTTTCCCCTCAATTAACCAATCAAATTGTAATTTCGTAATTTCATACTCTTCTTCATCCAATAAACTTCGCCAACCGCCTCCGGGATTGCAAGCTTGTTGTTGCAACGCTGTTCGACATTCTTCAGCTTTACAATGAGCGGGAATGGCTGTTTGATAGGTCAATTTCGTTTTCACCATTTTTTGACTTAATTTATAACCGAACAATTCACTTGTCGTTTCAATTGCCGTATTTCGATTATTTTTTGCGCAATACTTCGTCGTCCCTTTGCCAATGCACCCTTTGCCATCCAAATCATAGAAAAACAATGCGCAACTACGCGGAGCTGCACCCTCTTCTTGCGATAAAAAAATGGCCGTTCCTTGTTCATCCAATTCAAAAAGCGGCAAATTCGTTTCAATAACACCGCTATTCAACGCACGAAAACCGGCTCGCCGAATATCTTTTCCGATGAGTTGAATCGTACGTTGTAATTCGGCTTGCAATTTTAGACGTAACAAAATTTCTCGGTTTTGTACTTGAGTCGAAACATAAAACGCTGAAATCAACAGTAATAGCCAAGAGGAAATAGCTAATGAAATCATTAAGCCGAGTAAAGTTTGACCTTTTAATATACGTTTCACTTTGCACAGGCACTCATAGACTGACCGGTTTTCAATTTCAAACTACCGACATTAAAAAAGGAAAATACGGTAATCTCATCACCGCTCTGTAAGGAAAAGCAATTTGCCTCAAAGGTGTTTCTTACCCCATAAAATCGTGCAATCGCGGTAGGATAAATTTTGGGACTGAGTATATTGGTTTTTTCCGCAAAATAGGGGTAGTAAAAATGCGCGAAGACATCCTTCGGACAATTGGTCGGATGCAAACAATCGCAAAGTTTGTCGTTTTTTAATTGAGCACTCACACACCATTCTCGTGTGGCCGGATTTTGATTGATCAAAACAAGCCAAACATCGGAAGAATTTTCCGCTCTCGCCTGAATTTGACGTAAAAATAGGTATAAACGATGTTGTTCTTTCGCCAGAATCATTTTTGAATTATCGGTTTGCCAAAGAGGAAATGCAAAACTCAAAGCGATACCGATAATCGCCAAACCGATTAATAACTCCATCAACGTCGCACCTTTATACATAAAAACCCCCGCAATTTTTAGGTGCACTTTAATCTCCCTTTAAAATTCGATAAATATAAAGGTTCTTTTTTACGATACGAATCGCAAAATTTGCGGGAAATCATTTAAAAATACGATATTAAACGATTTTGCGCTGGTTATTTGGACAAATCTCGCTATAATGGCGCCCGATTTTCTGTTCTTTAAAATCCGGTGGAAATATGAATCCAATGTTAAATATCGCGATTCGTGCGGCACGAAAAGCGGGCAATGTGATTGCTAAAAATGATGAACGCCGCGATGCTATCGAAAGCACCCAAAAAGGTATCAATGATTACGTAACTAACGTCGACAAAGCTGCAGAAGCGGAAATCATTGAAATCATTCGCAAATCCTATCCTAACCACACCATCATCACCGAAGAAAGCGGCGCACTTGAAGGCGAAGACAATGATGTACAATGGATCATCGATCCATTAGACGGCACCCGTAATTTTATGAGCGGTCTTCCGCACTTTGCCGTGTCTATCGCCATTCGCGTGAAAAATCGTACTGAAGTAGGTGTAGTTTACGATCCAATTCGTAACGAATTATTTACCGCCGTGCGCGGCGAAGGTGCGAAATTAAACGACGTACGTTTGCGCGTTGATGCGAAACGAGAACTACAAGGCGCGATTCTTGCCACCGGTTTCCCGTTCAAACAACCTAACCTTATGCCAACTCAATTCGCGATGATGAATGCATTAATTGAGAATGCCGCGGATTTCCGTCGCACCGGTTCCGCTGCATTGGATTTATGCTATGTGGCATCCGGCCGCATTGATGGCTATTTTGAAATGGGCTTAAAAGCCTGGGATTGCGCGGCAGGCGATTTAATCGTGCGCGAAGCGGGCGGTTTGGTGTGTGACTTTGAAGGCGGCAGCGGCTATTTACGCAGCGGCAATATCATCGCAGCACCAACGCGCGTATTAAAAGATATGCTCAATAAGATCCGTCCTTGTTTAGGCGCTGAGTTTAAAAACTAAAAAATAATAAAAACCGCACTTTTAGAGCATAGAGCAAAAGTGCGGTTTTTTTCCTTTCTATCAAGTTCATCAAATCATCGTCTCAAACGCTACGCTGCCAACTCCCTTTCCGCCGACACGCCGTCCGTATTCAATGCGGTGCTCATATGGTATTCCAATGCGGTGCTAAATACGCAGTTAGATTTAATCTGATGTTGAAATAACGAACTGGCGGATTATAAAAGCAAAATCGAAATAATTGCTTAACCTGCCAACCCAAACGACCGCGATGCGATCATTTTTTATACATTTTATGCCGGAAACACTTCTTCTAAAATAAGTGCCAAACCGTCTTCATTATTGCCGGCGGTTACCCGATTCGCTGCTTGTTTGATTTCTTCCGGTGCATTGCCCATCGCGACACCAAGACCGGCGTGTTCTAACATATCCAAATCATTAAAGTTATCGCCGAAAGCAATCACCTCTTCGGTTTTCAGACCGAAATATTTTTCTAAAAAACGCACTGCATTGCCTTTAGTGGCCGCGCTGTTCATCACTTCCAAATAACTTTGATGCGAACGGCAAATGCTTAGATGTGGGAATTTTTCCTTCAGCAAAGCTTCAATGTGAATAATCTCATGCGGTTCGCCAATAATTTGAACTTTATGCGCCGGATAAATTTTATCCGCTTGCGCCGCTTCGATAGGAATTTTGGTAATTTGCGCTTCCAGTTTCACCCAAGGATTTGCTAAATCATTGGTAAAACAATCGTCGTTGACGTAATAATTCACCGCTAAATGTGCAAAATCTTTGAATACTCGATTTAATTTTTCCATATCTGCCGCGTCAATTTGTACACTGTAAATCGGTTGTAATCGATGATCCAAAATCAACGCGCCGCTAAACGCCACTAATACATTGTTGGTTTGCAATTGTTTCCAGTAAGGCAAAATGCCAAGCGGCGAACGAGCGGAAATCGGCACGAAAGGCACGCCCCGCTCGGCTAAACGCGCAATGGCGGCCAAGGTTCTCGGCGAAATTTTGTGATCCGAGGTTAATAAAGTCCCATCAAAATCACTAAATACGGCTTTATACATAATGACTCCCAATGCCAATAACGTTATTTTTCCGCTAAATAAGGATCAACAAAGCCCAATCCTTGCATAATTTTCGTTTCCAAGCTTTCCATTTCTTCTGCTTCGGTATCATCGATGTGATCGTAACCAAGCAAATGTAAACTACCGTGCACCACCATATGGGCCCAGTGCGCCATCAACGGTTTTTTTTGTTCTGCCGCCTCGTATTCGACCACTTGACGACAAATCACCAAATCACCCAATAGCGGTAATGACACTTCGGTCGGGCATTCAAAGGGAAACGACAGCACATTCGTCGGGCGATCTTTGGCGCGATAAGTCCGATTCAGCGTTTGACTTTCCGCTTCGTCCACAATGCGCACCGTCATTTCCACATCGTCCGATTCCGGTTGAACCGCAGCCGTTGCCCATTGTTCGATTTGTTCTAAAGTTGGCAAACCATCTATATTTTCGCTGGCGATTTGCAAATCAATTAGCATATTGCCCATATTTTCTCCTTAACCGTGCCGTTACTCTTTTTAGGCACTTTGCAATTTCGGGCGCTATTCTAGCGGACTTTCTAAAAATAGCCAGAACGCATTCGCATACTAAAAACGGAGGATGATTTTGGCACCGCATTGAAACCAAAGCGAGCCTGAATTTTAGGCTGTAATAAGCGCACTCTCAAAACAGCACCGCCTTGAACATCGAAAAAATCATTGAACATCGAAAAAATAAAGTGCGACCAGTTTGATCGCACGCTATTTTTTTATCGCTTTCTTTTTTTAGTAGCCTTCTTCTTGCATATTCGGTAAGAACTCAGCCTGTCGAATGCGTTTCACTGTCGTTCTAATCGAACCGTCCGGATGCAACTCAATTTCGCGCCAGCCCGGTGGCACCGCATCCAAGGCAAAATTTTGGCTATCCGCTTTAAATTGAATACAGGTGGAAGGCGTCGCCATCACTTGATAACGGTACCATTGGCTATCGACTTGTTGATGAATATGCCCATATACAATTGCTTTCACCTTTTCAAATGGCGCAAGTACATCGTACAACTCATGCGGATTACGCAAATTGTGTTGATCCAACCAGGCGGAATTGGTCGGCAATAAATGATGATGCAATACAATCAACGTGTAACGTTGTGGATATTTCGCTAAGGTTTCTTTTAATAAATTGAGTTGATATTGACTTAGTTCACCGTGTGGCACGCCGTAAACCTGACTATCCAATAACATAGCCTGCCAATGTTCGCCGAGTAAAATATGTTTTGCGCTTTGTACCGGCGGTTGATTTAAATATTCCACCATTTTTGGTTGAAAATCATGATTGCCCGGAATCCAAAATACCGATTTACCAAAGGGTTTAAGCATTTCCACAAAACGGCGATAGCCTTCTTCGCTTCCGTCTTGCACGAGATCTCCGGTGGCGAAAATAAGGTCGAAATCCGTATCGTTTTGTTGAATTTCTTTTAACACTTGCCCGAAACTCGCCTGCGTATTCACGCCAAGCAATTCTGTTTGTTCGTCTTTAAATAGATGCGGATCGGTAATCTGTAACACTTTTACAATGGGTCGTTTCGCTTGATAGACAAATGTATTTTTCACAGATGCCTCCTAAGCTTGTTGCCAACGCTGTTGCAATTGAGCGTAATTTAATTGAAGCCATTGCAATCCGATGACAGTGGTGCAATTATCGATTTTTCCTTCGCACATCCATTGATACGCCTGTTCACGTTTTACTACATGAACCCGAATGTCTTCATGTTCTTCGACCAACCCATGAATGCCCTTTGCCTGCGAGCTGTCCACTTGCCCGACAAACAAATGAATTCGTTCAACCGTACCACCCGGGCTGTCCCAGACACTCAAACAATGGAGCAAATTTTCAACTTTAATCCCGGCCTCTTCTTCGCTTTCGCGTAGCGCAACGTCTTCTGGCCGTTCGCCTTTTTCTACCATACCTGCAATCAATTCCAATAACCAAGGCGAACAATGCGGTTCGGGATGATACGCTGCACCGATACGCACTTGTTCCACTAAAACAACCGCGTCTTCTTTTGGATCATAAGCGATGACGGCGGAAGCAGCGCCTTTGATAAGTAATTCACGGGTTACCGCGCCACTTTCACCACCGGCAAAAAGTTTATGTTTGAATTGAATTTTTTTGAGCGTGAAAAAACCGTCATATAAAATCTCCTCGTTGAGGATTTTCACATCACGCTGACCAAACTGTTGAATTTCTAACATTTTTTTCTCCAAAATACTGCGGCGAAAAATCATACGCTCAAAGTGTGCCAAAAAAAATACAAGAACTATACTTTTTGTTGAAACTTTGAAATGGCTCACAAAAATAAATGCCGTGACGATTTTCTCCGTCACGGCATTTCCGCTTACATAAGAAAATGATTATACAACCCGACTGACAATCTTCCCGTCTGCCACTTGCGTTGTAAGCAATTCTCCCGGCTTCACATCTTTTACACTGACAACCGTCTTGCCTTGCCCGTTTTTCGCGATGGAATAACCGCGTGCCAGCACTTTCAGCGGGCTTAATCCATCCAATTTTCCGCACAAGGCGGCAACTTTGTTTTGACGCTCTGTCACTTGACGATTTGCGCTGAAATTCAATTGCACTTGTAGCTGTTCTAAATGCTGTTGATGACGTTGAATGCGATACGGCAACGGGTTTTGTTTTAAACACAGGGCAAGCGCGCTCAATTTTTGTTGCATTTTTTCAAATTGACGCTGCATGGCTAGCTGCAAACGATGCGTAAGCTGTTCGTTTTTCGCTTGTTGAATGCGCAATTGATGGTGCGGATGCCGGTTTTGCAAACGTAACGCAAGTTGTTTTAAACATTGACTTTTTTGCGTAAACAAAAGGTCAAATGCCATCCCCAAACGCTGTTGCTGATGGCGTAATCGCTGAACAAGTTCATCTTGATTGCGACTGACTAATTCCGCCGCGGCGGACGGTGTCGGCGCACGAAGATCTGCCACAAAATCCGCAATGGTGACATCGGTTTCGTGCCCTACAGCACTGATAATCGGCAAAGCGGAACGAAAAATCGCACGCGCCACCGCTTCCTCATTAAAACACCAAAGATCTTCCAACGAACCGCCTCCTCGCCCCACAATCAGCACATCCACTTCTTGTCGCTTATTGGCCAGTTCAATCATTTGCACAATTTCCGCTGCGGCTTCTTTGCCTTGTACGGCGGTAGGATAAATCACCACTTTTAAACTCGGATCGCGCCGTGCCAAAATATGTAAAATATCTTGCAATGCGGCTCCTGTAGAAGAGGTCACAATCCCCACTGCTTTGCTAAAAGGCGGTAAATTTTTCTTCAAATTTTGCGCAAATAAGCCTTCCGCCGCGAGTTTCATTTTTAACGCTTCAAATTGCTGCTGCAACAATCCCTCACCGGCCGGGTGCATGGACTCGATAATCAACTGATAATCGCCGCGCGGTTCATACAAACTCACATTGGCGCGCACCAGCACTTGCATTCCGTTTTGCGGACAAAAGGTCACGCGCAGATTTTTCATCCGAAACATCGCACAACGTACCTGCGCATTTTCATCTTTCAGCGTGAGATACCAATGCCCCGACACAGGCTGAGTAAAATTCGAAATTTCGCCGGTAAGCCAAATTTGTGAAAAATGGCTTTCTAACATTTGGCGCGTAGCAAAATTGAGTTGAGAAACAGAATAAATATTTTCTGACATCGTTTAATTTTATGTTATCGGGTAAATTTGCTCCCTTCGTAAACGGAGAGAAAATTCACCAGAAAAACCTTGTAGGTGATTTTTATTCGATCAATACCCAGCCGTCATCCAGCCAATTACAAATGGAATCCAACAAAAGCATCATGGCAGTTTCCGAATCTTCCGTTTCATTCACTAAATCCGTCAAAAACGCCCAATCTAAGCTTTCGCCGTCGGACAAACGTTTCAGCACTTCCGTTTCGATGGTATTAAGTTCGTCCAGCCATTCGCCGTTAGCATAAATGCGCAACGGATTTTCGGTATAGAGCAATTTGCAATTGTTATCTTGAGAAAGTAAAGCGGCATCATCTTCTAAGGAAGAGCGCACTTCGTCCGGATCGCTCATTTCATCGGAAACCAACAATTCGTAACGACGCGCACTCAGCGCGCCGGCGACCGCGTGTTTGAGCACCGCATTGAAAGCTTCCGAATGGGCAAGTTTGTCCAATAATTGGCGTTTCATCGCTTGAATGTTTTCATCGGCAAGCTTACCGGTACGTTGTGCGGTTTGAGTTAAACGCAACGGCAAATCAAATTCGGTTAAATTCAAATCAGGCTCCGGCTGACATAAACTCTTGCTAATGCCGTCAATAAGACGGCTCAAATTCGGATAACGCAAGCCAAAAGAAAAAGTTAAGCAATCTTCTTCCGCCACGCCGTAATGTGCCATACGTGCGGGAATGTAAAGAATATCGCCCGGATTCATTACTTCATCAATCACCAGCTCGCCCATCTCGTCAAAAATACGAATCGGTTGATTCGGTTTAAATTCCGTACTTGAATCGCACCATTTGCCGAGTTGCCAACGACGGCGACCATAGCCTTGCACTAAAAACACATCATATTCATCGTAATGCTTGCCTACCGAGCCACCTTTCGGCGCATAGGAAACCATAATATCGTCGCGTTGCCATTGAGGAATAAAACCGAACTTATTCCATAATCGACCTAATTCCGGCGACCATTGTTCCATATTTTGCACCAATACCGACCACTTCTCCGGCAATTTTTTGAAGTCTTTCTCAGAAAGCGGACTGAAGAATACTTGCCAATCGTCATCGGCAAAAGTTTTCACTAAACGCGCGCTGACCTCCTCATTTTGTGCCAATTCGATAATATCTTGCGGTTCAAACCGTCCGATGATTTCCGGCAAACCGCTGCGAATCACAAGGGGCTTTTTTTGCCAATAATCGCGTAGGAAAATCTCTGGGCTAATGTCTTGCGGTAAACAAAAATCAGGCTGGGAAAATGCGGTCATTTGGACGTTCCTTTCGAGGTATTTTTTTCTTTAGCGGCTTGTTCCGCCGCGCGTTTACGACGAATTTCTTTCGGGTCGGCAAGTAGCGGGCGATAGATTTCAATGCGGTCCCCATTTCGAAGTACATCGGTCAGTTTTGCCGGACGGCTGAAAATCCCCACTTTATTTTTACTCAAATCAATTTCACTAAATTGTTGCAAAACGCCCGATTGCAAAATTGCCGTTTGTACCATTGTGCCTTCATCCACGCAGAACGCTTTCAAAAAATAACGCTCGGGTAAGGCGTAGGCGATTTCAATATGAATCTGATTCATCTTTACTTCTTCGTCAAAAAAATTTGGGCTATTATAGCGGAGTTTTTTAGGCTGTTAATAAGGAAACAAATGAATTGGGTTATTTTCGCCGTCGGTTCGGCATTTTTCGCCGGTCTTACGGCTATTTTAGGTAAACTCGGCGTCGAAGGAATAAACAGCAATCTCGCCACGTTTATTCGCACCATTGTGATTTTACTGGTCACTGCCGGTATTATTTCTGCCCGCAATGAATGGCAACTGCCGCAACATATCGCCGCTAAACCGTTTACTTTCTTGATTTTGTCCGGCATTGCCACCGGCCTTTCATGGCTTTGTTATTATCGCGCCCTTCAACTCGCACCGGCATCTTGGGTAGCACCCATCGATAAATTAAGCGTGGTCATTGCGATTATTTTAGGCGTTGTGATTTTGGGGGAACCGCTTAGTTTGAAATTAGTAGCCGGGAGCATTTTAATTTTGTCTGGCGTGCTCGTTCTAGCGTTATAGATTGAGCATTTGGGGCTTTTTCGCTACAATGCGCCACTATTTTTAACCGTATTTACCGTAGCAAATAACAATGGCAGAAATCAAACTTATCGTCGGGCTTGGCAATCCCGGCGACAAATATGCGGACACCCGTCATAACGCGGGCGAATGGTTGATGCAACGTTTAGCCCGTCGCTTTAATGTGACATTCAACGCCGAAAGCAAATTTTTTGGCTACACCGCTCGTGCCATGATTAACGGCAACGAAGTCCGTTTTTTAGTGCCAACCACTTTCATGAATTTAAGCGGCAAAGCGGTGGGCGCACTGGCAAATTTTTATCGCATTAAAGCGGAAGAAATTTTAGTCTTGCACGATGAATTGGATCTACCGCCGGGCAGCGTGAAACTCAAATTAGGCGGCGGACACGGCGGGCATAATGGCCTGAAAGACATTGTGGCGCAGCTCGGTAACAACAATAACTTTTACCGTTTGCGCATCGGCATCGGTCACCCCGGGCATCGCGATTTGGTGGCGGGTTATGTGTTAAACAAACCTTCCCCGAGCGAACGCGAGGCATTAGATAAAGCCTTAGACGAAGCCTCGGATTGCGTAGAACTGCTGTTCAAAGAAAGCATCGTGAAAGCCACTAATCGGCTGAATAGTTTTAAAATCTAACCTAAAAGTGCGGTTAAAAAATACGCTAAATTTTGATAATTATGTAGCAAATGCACAAAACCGTTTGAATTAAGCACGCGTTTGTATCAAACGATAGCACCGCATTGAAAGTGGTTCCAATGCGGTGCTATTTTGCAAGAGTAATTTTAGCGTTGTGTAACTGCTGCATAATTTCGTAAATTTCAACTGCACTTTCTCTCTTCACCAACAAGGAAAAATTATGGGATTCAAATGTGGCATCGTAGGCTTGCCGAATGTGGGCAAATCAACACTTTTTAACGCCTTAACCAAAGCCGGCATTGAAGCGGCAAACTATCCGTTTTGTACCATTGAGCCAAATACCGGCGTGGTGCCAATGCCTGATCCGCGTTTAGATGCCTTAGCGGAAATCGTCAAACCGGAACGCGTGTTGCCAACCACCATGGAATTTGTGGACATCGCAGGCTTGGTTGCCGGTGCGAGCAAAGGCGAAGGCTTAGGTAATAAATTCTTAGCAAATATCCGTGAAACCGATGCGATTGGTCATGTCGTGCGCTGTTTTGAAAACGATGACATCGTACACGTGGCGGGCAAAATCGACCCGTTAAACGATATTGAAACCATCAACACCGAACTGGCGTTAGCCGATTTAGACAGCTGCGAACGCGCCATTCAACGCCTGCAAAAACGCGCTAAAGGCGGCGATAAAGACGCGAAATTCGAGCTTTCCGTGATGGAAAAAATCCTGCCGGTACTTTCTGAAGCAGGCATGATTCGTTCCGTGCCGTTAGACAAAGACGAGTTATTGGCGATCAAAAGCTACAATTTCTTAACCTTAAAACCAACCATGTACATTGCTAACGTGAACGAAGACGGTTTTGAGAACAACCCGTATCTCGATAAAGTCCGCGAATTTGCTGAAAAAGAAGGCTCCGTAGTGGTGCCGGTTTGTGCCGCCATCGAAGCGGAGATCGCCGAACTGGACGATGACGAAAAGCTAGAATTTCTGCAAGATCTCGGCATTGAAGAGCCGGGCTTAAACCGCGTTATTCGTGCAGGCTACGCCCTTCTCAATCTGCAAACCTATTTCACCGCTGGCGTGAAAGAAGTGCGTGCTTGGACGGTTTCCATCGGTGCTACCGCCCCGAAAGCCGCCGCCGTAATCCATACGGATTTCGAAAAAGGCTTTATCCGCGCGGAAGTTATCGCCTACGACGATTTTATCCAATTCAAAGGCGAAAACGGCGCGAAAGAAGCCGGCAAATGGCGCTTGGAAGGCAAAGATTACATCGTGCAAGACGGCGATGTGATGCACTTTAGATTTAATGTTTAGAATAATTTGAAAATGAACCGCACTTTTTAGATAGAAGTGCGGTTTTTTGTTCTATTGCCGAACCACCGGCGATAAAGAAAAACACTATCGCCAAAAGATATAAAAAACAAACAAAACAGGAAAAACCCATGCCTAGTCTCACCCAAATCAAAAACGCTATTATGCGCGATGCGCAAAATCAATCTTTCACCGAACGCGGTATCGAACCGCTATTTTCCGCCCCCACCGGCGCCCGAATTAACATTGTCGGGCAAGCGCCTGGGGTGAAGGCGAAACAAACTCGTTTGTATTGGAACGATCAAAGTGGCGATCGGCTGCGTGAATGGCTGGGTGTTGATCGCGAAACCTTTTATCATTCCGGCCTATTTGCCGTGATTCCGATGGATTTTTATTATCCGGGCAAAGGCAAATCGGGCGATCTGCCGCCACGCAAAGGTTTTGCGGAAAAATGGCATCCGCAAATTCTGGCGGATTTGCCAAATATCGAACTAACCATTTTGATCGGGCAATATGCGCAGAAATACTACCTACCGCAAAATAAACGCAATGTGACGGAGACGGTGAAAAATTACCGTGAGTTCCTACCGCATTTTTTACCATTAGTGCACCCGTCACCACGCAATCAACTGTGGCTGGCAAAAAATCCATGGTTTACGCAAGAAGTCATTCCCGAACTGCAACAACGGGTTAAACGAATTCTCTCCCGTTAATTTCAATCTTTTTTAAGAAAGCAAAATGTCGAATAAAAAATCGGATTGGCCGCGTTATTCCCCTAATGTTTTTATGGACGGTAGAGCACGCAGTAATAAACGCGGATTGGAATTAAAATCCCTCTCGCAACGTCATCAAACAGTTTCAATGAACAGTTTCAATGCGGTGCTATTTTAGCTGTTCGCACCATTCCAAGCGACTTCAACGCGGTGCTATTTTAGCTGTTCGCGCCATTCCAAGCGGCTTCAATGCGGTGCT
Source organism: Rodentibacter sp. (assembly GCF_057314195.1). Taxonomy (NCBI): domain Bacteria; kingdom Pseudomonadati; phylum Pseudomonadota; class Gammaproteobacteria; order Pasteurellales; family Pasteurellaceae; genus Rodentibacter; species Rodentibacter sp. The sequence continues at coordinate 23,297 of NZ_DBHLAM010000025.1, forward strand.
ATTTCAACATCACATTCGACATCAGCCATTTCTTTTAGCGAATGCGCAAACGATTGCCTTTACAAGGATTTCGCGTATAATTCGCCGCTCTTAATTTATAAGGATCCACGATGAACAACCAACTTCTCTATTCGGTGGAAGATAAACCGCCTTTCAGCTTAAGTCTTCTGCTTGCCGCACAACATCTATTAGCCGCATTGGGCGGCATTATTGCGGTGCCTTTAGTTATCGGCAATGTGTTAAAACTGCCGACCGCAGATACCATTACGTTAGTCAACGCAGCGCTGCTCATTTCCGGTGTCGTCACGATTATTCAATGTAAAGGCTTGGGCCCGATCGGTATCCGCTTGCCAAGCGTAATGGGAACCAGTTTTACCTTCGTCGCGGCGGCACTTGCCATCGGCTTTAGCGAATATGGCGTGCCGGGCATTTTAGGCGCCTCTTTGGTCGGCTCACTGGTCATGATCATCGGCAGCTTTTTTATGCCGTATATCCGCAAGCTGTTCCCGCCGGTAGTCACCGGCACGGTGGTGATGATGATCGGTTTAAGCCTGATTCCGGTAGCGGTGGACTGGTTCGCCGGCGGTCAGCGTGGCGACGCCGACTACGCCACACCGGAAAATTTGATGATGGCGACTTTCGTATTAGTTATTGTAGTGGCCTTAGTGCAATGGGGTAAGGGCATTTTCTCTGCCGCAGCCATCGTTATCGGCATGATGACCGGCTACGTACTTTGCTTAATTTTAGGCTGGGTAAATTTCGATGGCGTGCATAATGCACAAGCGTTCGCCGTACCGCAACCGCTACACTTCGGTCTAGCATTCCCGCTTTCCGGAATTATCGGTATGTCTATTGCGTATTTGGTGACGATTGTAGAATCCAGCGGCAATTTCCTTGCGCTCGGTAATGCGACCAATACGGAAATCACCGGTAAACACTTACGCGGCGGCGTTTTGGCGGACGGTTTGGGCTCCGCATTGGCGGCTATTATGTCCACTACGCCATTTTCCTCGTTCTCGCAAAATATCGGCGTAATTTCCTTAACGGGCGTGGCAAGCCGTCACGTAGTGGCGCTTACCGGCGTGTTATTGGCGTTAGCCGGGCTATTTCCGGTATTCGGTGCGTTAATCGTCTCCATTCCGCTTCCTGTGCTTGGCGGCGCAGGCTTAATGATGTTCGCCATGATTATCGCAGCGGGCATTCAAATGCTGGATAAAGTAGAACGCAGCAAACGCAACGGCTTGATTATCGCCATTTCTATCGGCTGTGGTTTAGCCGTCACTACCCGTCCCGAATTGCTTGATAAACTTCCGCACTTTTTCAAAGAAGTGTTGGGCTCCGGCATTACCGTGGGATCATTATTGGCCCTAATTCTCAATTTAGTTTTGCCGGAAGATAAAGCGGCGAAAGAAAAAAATTAATCGGGCTCTGCGCTAGGGTAAAGCTGTTACCCTAGATGACACATAATTCAGCCCCATATAATTCAGCCCATTGGGGCGGGAGCGGGGGCGGTTTTTCATTTCCGAAGAACCTGAGAAATTATGCAGCGGTTCCGAAATGACCTTACAAAATAGCACCGCATTGAAACGGCTTCCAATGCGGTGCTATTTTGTGGTGCAGACTCAAAGTTATACTTCGCGCGGATAGTTTTATGCGTTTTGCTCAAGTAAAAGAAAAAACTCGCCCATCAAGCAAAATCCGATAATTGATAAAATCTCGCCAAATACTCAAAATCGCCTCAAAAAACAAAACCGCCCTTCTGTCTCCAAAAGTGCGGTTTTTTTAAACGTTTTTTAAGCCGGCAGTTTTACCACTTTCGCCTGCTTAATCATATTATCCGCTACTTCTAAAATAGTAATTTGCAAGCCATCGATTTCGCATATGGTGCCTTCATCCGGAATTTCTTCCAAATGCTCAAGGATTAAACCGTTGAAAGTGCGCGCATCTTCGGTGTCGAGTTCCCAACCGAACATTTTGTTCAGATCGCGAAGATTGGCGGAACCTTCAATTATCATCGATCCGTCTGATTGTTGCGTCACTTCTTCATCGATAGTCGGTGCGGTTGAGGTGGTGAAATCGCCGACAATTTCTTCCAAAATATCTTCCAATGTGACCAAACCTTTAATATCACCGTATTCGTCCACCACCAAGCCAAAGCGCTCTTTATTGGTGCGGAAATTCGCCAATTGTGTTTTTAACGGCGTACCTTCCGGAATAAAATACACTTCATCTGCCGCACGAATTAAGGTTTCTTTGGTAAATTCATTTTTTTCAAGCAACAAACGAAATGCCTCGCGCACACGCAAAATACCGAGCACCTGTTCGTCAAGACTGCCTTTATACAGCACGACACGGTTATGCGCGGCGTGGTTAAGTTGGCGCATAATCGCCTTCCAGTCGTCATCAATATCAATACCGCCGATCTCGTTGCGCGGTACCATAATATCGTCCACAGTGACGGTTTCCATATCCAAAATCGACAGCAACATTTGCGGATGCTGCTCATCCGGCGTGGCTTCGCCCGCTTCGGTTACGATACTGCGCAACTCTTCGCGACTAATCACTTCTTTCTGTAAATCCGGTTTTAAGCCGATGATTTTCATCAAACTTTTGGTAAAGATATTCATAAACCAAACGACGGGATAAAAAATCTTCAGTAATACCGTCAAAATATGACTGGAAAAAAGCCCCACTTTCTCCGGATACATGGCAGCGACGGTTTTCGGGAAAATTTCAGAAAAAACCAACATCACGAAGGTCAGCAAACCTGTTGCGATCGCGACACCCGCATCACCGTATAAACGCATACCGATTATGGTCGCAATGGCCGAAGCGCTGATATTCACTAAATTATTAAAGATAAGGATAAAACTTAACAAGGTATCGGGTCTTTCAAGCAATTTTTCGGCTTTTTGTGCGCCTTTATTGCCTTGTTCCGACAGAAAGCGTAAGCGATATTTATTAACGGAGAGCAAACCGGTTTCGGAACCGGAAAAATACGCGGATAAGACTAAACAAATAACAAGCGTGATAAATAAGCTACTAAGGGGGATACTGTCCAAGGGAAAATCCTTTTGTGAATTAATCATACCCGCAGGCTATCATGGTTGCCGACGGAATAATAAAGGCGAATCTAATTCGCCCCCATTTTCTAAATCAATCGACTGCCAAAATACGCAATCGTGAGCAGAATAATACCTGAAACGGCGTAAATAATCATCCTTTTTCCGCGCCAGCCGCGTTTCCAATGGCCGAAAAGCGCAATACCAAATACGATCCAAGCGAAAAATGAAAATAACGCCTTGTGAATATTTTCCGCATTCATCGCATGCACAGAATGATAAATTCCGGAAATCAGCGTAAACGTCAGCAATAATTCGCCGACGGCAAATAAACGGGAAAAATGACGTTCCGCCATCATTAAGGAAGGCATAACCGGTGAAAATGCGGTTTTTTTCGATTTTAACGTACGATCAATCCACGCGATTTGAATAGCATAAAGCATTGCAATAAAGCACACGGCGTAAGTGAAAATCGACAAACCGATATGGAACAACATTGCCGAATCCTGATTCAATAATTGAATCATATGACTAGGCATAAAGGTTGCCAAGATGAGGTTAAAAATGGAAAAAGCAAACACGATCGGCAATAAAAACCAAATGGAACTCACCGCCGGCATGGCAAGGGTGACCAATGCGGTGCTGCTGACGCTCATCAACGAACTGATTTCCACTAGCGTAAAAGTGTGATCCGACGCAAGCCCCTGCAGCGCCGGATAAAGGCTTGCGATATGCAACACAATAGCCAAAAGCGCAGTCAAAAAGAACGGCGTTTTGCGCGGACGACGCACGGTTTTATCCGCGGCGAGTGACGGCGCGATCATCAGCACGCTGATTAAATAGAACAAAATTGAAAAAAAGGCAAACCCCATATTTATTGTCTCGATGTGATGCTTAATGTTAAGAATGGTTCTTATTCTAGCGTTGTCATTCTCAATTCGCTATAAATTTGTTTGAAATGATGAAAAACGCCCGAATTTCGGTATAATCACGACAATTTTTGTCATCAAAAAACAGGATTGAATATGTTTGAAAATTTATCCGATCGCCTCTCAAAAACACTGCGTAATATTACGGGCAAAGGCCGTTTAACCGAAGATAATATTAAAGACACCTTACGCGAAGTGCGTATGGCTTTATTAGAAGCCGACGTCGCCTTGCCGGTAGTGCGCGAATTCATCGCTAAAGTGAAAGACAGCGCATTGGGCGAAGAAGTCAATAAAAGTTTAACGCCGGGGCAAGAATTCCTAAAAATCGTTCAGCGCGAACTGGAAAATGCCATGGGCGAAACCAATGAAAGCTTGAATTTAGCCACCCAACCGCCCGCCGTAATTTTAATGGCCGGCTTGCAAGGGGCGGGTAAAACCACCAGCGTAGGGAAATTAGCGAAATTTCTACGCGAACGTCACAAGAAAAAAGTGTTGGTCGTTTCTGCCGACGTATATCGCCCGGCCGCAATCAAACAGCTGGAAACCCTTGCACAAGGCGTGAATGCAGATTTCTTTCCGTCCGATGTAAAACAAAATCCGGTGGACATTGCCAAAGCAGCCTTGGCGGAAGCCAAGTTGAAATTCTACGACGTGCTTATCGTGGATACCGCCGGTCGCTTGCATGTTGACCACGAAATGATGGATGAAATCAAACAGGTTCACGCCGCGTTAAATCCTATCGAAACCCTGTTCACCGTAGATGCCATGACCGGACAAGACGCGGCAAATACGGCAAAAGCCTTTAATGAAGCGTTGCCGCTGACCGGTGTGATTCTCACCAAAGTGGACGGCGACGCGCGTGGCGGTGCGGCATTATCTATTCGTCAAATTACCGGTAAACCGATTAAATTCCTCGGGGTCGGCGAAAAAACCGATGCTTTGGAGCCATTTCATCCGGATCGTGTAGCATCACGCATTCTTGGCATGGGCGACGTGCTTTCCTTAATTGAAGATTTGGAACGTTCCGTTGACCGTGAAAAAGCGGAAAAGATGGCGCAAAAATTCAAAAAAGGCGATCAATTCACTTTAGACGATTTCCGTGATCAACTGGTCGAAATGAAAAAAATGGGCGGTATGATGTCCATGTTGGAAAAACTGCCGGGCGCGAAAAACCTGCCGGATCACATAAAAAATCAAGTGGATGACAAAATGTTAGTGAAAATGGAAGCCATCATTAATTCTATGACGCTTAAAGAACGCGCTAATCCGGACATTATTAAAGGCTCCCGCCGCCGTCGCATTGCGCTCGGCTCCGGCACACAGGTGCAAGACGTGAATAAACTGCTCAAACAATTCGACGAAATGCAACGTATGATGAAGAAAATGCGCAAAGGCGGCATGGCGAAAATGATGCGTGGCATGCAAGGCTTAATGGGCGGCGGGCTCGGATTAAATGGACTAGGAGGTATGTTCAGACATTAATCCGAAAAAACCAGCAAAAGCGAATTAAAAATGCAGTTGAAACTTTTTTGTTTTCAACTGCATTTTTTTACCTTAGAATAATACCATACTAAATCACTAGGATTTTAGTAGTTCACTAAGGCTTAATATCCAACAAAATATTTCAGGTATTTTGCCTAAACAATGTATTTTTATAAAAAACAACATTAACACCGTTAATCTAGGAGTGATTATGGGACAGTATAAAAAATTTTGGTATTTACTGGTCGCTGTGTTAATAGGAGCATTCTCTATTCTCGGCTACTATGGCTTTGAGGTATATCGAGAAGCGCCACCTATTCCACAACAATATGTTTCAGAACAAGGCGAAAAAGTAATTACGCACGATGAGATTCTACACGGGCAAACGGCTTGGCAAAGTACAGGCGGTATGCAACTAGGATCAGTTTGGGGACATGGTGCATACCAAGCACCTGACTGGACGGCAGATTGGCTGCATCGTGAATTAACAAACTGGCTTGATATTGAAGCCCAAAAAGACTACAGCAAGCCTTTCGCCGATTTAAATGAAGAGCAACAAACGCTACTAAAAGCACGTTTAACCCGCGAATATCGTGGCAGCCGTGTTGATGAAAATGGCACTGTAGTGCTATCCAACACACGTTTAGCCGCAATTGAAAAGACAGCAGCTTATTATATTTCTCTATACGGTGATGATCCGGCGACAAAAGTGACGCGTGAGCACTTTGCAATGAAAGACAACACCTTACCTAATTTGCAGGCTCGTCAAGATCTCACTAAATTCTTCTTCTGGACTGCATGGACTGCCTCTGCAGAACGCCCGAACACGCATGCAAGTTATACTAATAACTGGCCTCATGAGCCGTTAATTAATAACGTGCCGACACCTGAAAATGTAGTTTGGTCAATTGCCAGCGTAGTATTTTTAATTGCCGGTATTGGTTTTGTAGTGTGGATTTGGTCATTCAAAAAACGCCAAGATGAGAAAGATCCTGTGCCACCAAGCGCAGATCCACTCACAACACTGCAACTTACACCATCACAACGCGCACTCGGCAAATATCTATTTACCGTGTTGGCCCTATTCTTCCTTCAAGTAAATTTAGGTGCGGTAGTCGCGCACTATACAGTGGAAGGACAAGAATTCTATGGTATTGATATTTCACAATATTTGCCTTATTCCTTAATACGCACATGGCATATTCAAGCAGCGCTATTCTGGATTGCAATGGCATTTTTGGCCGGTGGGTTATTCTTAGCGCCGATTATTAATGGAGGCAAAGATCCTAAATATCAAAAACTCGGTGTTGACGTACTTTTCTGGGCATTAGTCGTTTTAGTAATCGGTTCATTCACAGGTAGCTACCTTGCGATTGCCCATATTCTGCCGGAAAACTTAAGCTTTATGTTCGGTCACCAAGGCTATGAATTTATTGACTTAGGCCGTTTCTGGCAAGCGGTAAAATATGCCGGTATTTTATTCTGGTTAGTATTAATGCTACGCGGAACAGTGAATGCATTTAAACAACCGGGTGATAAAAACTTACTTGCCTTATTTTTTGCATCTGTTATCGCTATCGGCTTATTCTACGGCCCGGCGTTGTTCTATGGCGAACACACCCATATTTCCATCATGGAATACTGGCGTTGGTGGGTAGTGCATCTTTGGGTAGAAGGCTTCTTTGAAGTATTCTCGGTTGCTGCGCTTTCATTTATTTTTGTAAGCCTAGGACTTGTATCACGTCGTACTGCAACAGTTGCAACTATCACTGAAGCAGCATTATTCCTAATAGGCGGTATTCCGGGCACCTTCCACCATTTATACTTTGCCGGCGTAACCACTCCAATTATTGCTGTCGGAGCATCATTCTCCGCACTTGAAGTCGTGCCATTGGTCTTACTTGGTCATGAAGCGTGGGAACACTGGGCTATGCAACAAAAAGCACCATGGATGGAACGTCTAAAATGGCCACTTTACTGCTTCGTCGCAGTGGCATTTTGGAATATGCTGGGCGCAGGGGTATTTGGTTTCTTAATCAATCCACCAATCTCCCTTTACTACATACAAGGTTTAAATACTACTGCTGTACACGCCCACGCAGCATTATTTGGAGTATATGGCTTCTTAGCACTCGGTTTTGTGTTCTTAATCGCACGCTATTTACGTCCGGATACACCATTTAACGACAAATTAATGAAATGGGGCTTTTGGTTATTAAATGCCGGTTTAGTACTAATGATCGTTTCAAGCTTGCTACCAATCGGTATTATCCAAGGCTATGCCAGCATCTCAGAAGGTTTGTGGTATGCACGTAGTGAAGAATTTATGCAACAACCGCTCTTTGATACGCTTCGTTGGATTCGTATCGTAGGTGATGTCATCTTTATCTTCGGTGCGCTAGCATTCTTCTGGCAAATCTTCACAATGATTTTCCTTAAACCGAAAAAACTCGCGTAATGCAATAAAATACCTATCATAAAGACAAAAAGTGCGATGAAATTTTCATCGCACTTTTATTTTTAAATAGATTTTGCCGAATCTTGATTTTTATCAAACTTTCAACCCGTTACCGTATGGGTTTTCTTTTCCTTGAAATTTATACTTCGTGCTTTAATTTTTCTCTCAACCTTTAACATGAATGACAATCCTTTCAAAGCCCGTTGGTCGATGCTCGGCAATACGCTCTGTTTAGGCCATTGGGAGATTTCCTACCTTGATTTGCCAATTACCCTGCCGCGCGAGCGTCGCGACCAAGATATGGGCACGGAAAACATCTATAACTTTATCGATCCGGAAGACGAACTATACCGCGAAGGCTTAGGCGAAGACGATTGGATTGTAGAAAATATTGACTGGCTTTCCGATCTGTTTAACGAACACAATATTCCGCTGGAAGAACAAACCCTGCGCGCATTTTATCGTGCAGTCAACAAAGAAGATTGGCGCTGCGGCAGTTGCGGCGGCTGCATTTAAAATTTCGGGGCAAATTATTTTGCCCTTTTATCAACCCTGTGCCGTAAAACTCCGTCCTTCAGGGCGGAGATATAAGGCACAAACGGCGTAGCCGTTTCAAAGCTAACTAATCGGGTGTTTGTTGTTGCTCGATGTATTGGCGAATAATTGAAATGGGTACACCACCGCAACTACCGGCAAAATAAGATGGTGACCAAAGCTGATTGCCCCAAAGTTTTTTTCGGATACTTGGATAATTTTTCTTTCTAATCATTCGACTTGATACACCTTTTAGGCTGTTTACTAGCGTAGAAACTGCCACTTTCGGCGGATATTCAATGAGTAAATGAACGTGATCGTCTTCGCCGTCAAATTCGACTAATTTTGCTTCAAAATCATTGCAGACGCTTTCGAAAATCAAATTGAGATCATCTAAAATCGCTTTCGTAAAAACATCACGGCGGAATTTTGTAACAAAGACTAAGTGAACGTGCATATTAAAAATGCAATGTCTACCGTGTCTGATTTCAGTTTCTTTTTTCATAGACCAAGTGTAGAATGTGGGAAAAATCATATTCTAAACCTTGCCAATGCAACTACGCAAAGCCTTTAAGTTCGAAATAATGCCAAACGGAGAACAAATCCGTAGAATTAAGCAGTTCTGTGGTTGCGCTCGTTTTGTCTTCAATCGGGCGTTGGCTTGGCAGAATGAGCAATATGAGCAAGATAACTGCATCAAGTTCAGTTATACGAAAATAGCTAATCTGCTTCCGCAATGGAAAAAAGAGCTACTTTGGCTCAAAGATTGCCATTCCCAAGTACTCCAACAGTCGTTAAAAGACCTTGAAAGTGCGTTCAAAAACTTCTTTCAAAAGCGTTCTGACTTCCCGAAATTCAAGAAAAAAGGCTTGAAAGAGAGCTTTCGTTTTCCGCAAGGTTGCAAACTGGAACAACAAAATAACCGCTTGTATCTCCCGAAAATCGGCTGGATTCGCTATCGCAACAGCCGTGATGTCGTCGGCGAAATTAAAAACGTCACGGTGAGCCAAAAGTGCGGTCGTTTTTTTGCCAGTATTCAAACGGAATTTGAATATGAAATCCCAACGCATCAAGGCGGAGAAATTGGCATAGATATGGGTGTTGCACGGTTTGCAACGCTTTCAAGCGGTAAATATTTTGAGCCGTTAAATGCCTTTAAAACCCATAAAGGCAAACTGGCAAAACTACAACGCCGACTTAAAAATAAGGTTAAATTTAGCCAAAACTGGCAGAAATTAAAGGCGAAAATCGCCAAATTGCACCACAAAATCGCTAACTGTCGTAAAGACTTCTTGCACCAAACCTCAAGCAAAATCAGCAAAAACCACGCGATGATCTACGTTGAAGATTTACAGGTG
>NZ_DBHLAM010000025.1:33223-39705 GCF_057314195.1 Rodentibacter sp.
AGGCGGTTTTTTAGTGGCTGTTCCACCGCAAAATACAAGCCGAACTTGCCCTTGTTGCGGTTATACCGCAAAGGAAAATCGCCAAACGCAGGCTGATTTTGAATGCGTAGAATGTGGCTATACAGAAAATGCGGATGTGGTTGGGGCGTTAAACATTTTGGAGCGTGGGCGAGCCATCGTCCAAGCGTAAACATATCAGGCTGGGACACAGCCGTAGAGCTTGTGAAGTGAACTTCAATAGAGGTCAGCAGCAAGAACCCACCGAGAGTAGCCCACGCAAAGCGTGGGAGCTAGTAGGAATCCCCGTCCTTTAGGGCGGAGGAGGATGTCAATTTAACTGTAGTCTAATAACGCAACATTTTTCTGATTCTTGTTTTTCTTCCTATGGACATCGCATTTTTACTTGGCGGCAAAATTATCGAGCTCACGATTATTGTGTTAATGGGCTACGGTTTGGTAAAAGCCAAACTACTCAAATCTGAAGACAGCAAACCGCTTTCCATTATCGGCCTTTACATCATCAGCCCCGCCGTTATGATTGAAGCCTTCCAAATTGACTACAAACCGGAAATTCTGCAAGGCTTAATGCTCTCTCTCGGCATGGCCGTATTTCTACACTTCATCTTAATCATCACCGGCGCCTTGCTAAAACGCGTACTAAAACTCGACGCCATTGAACACGCCACCGCCATTTATTCCAACGGCGGCAATTTAATTATCCCGATTGTCATGTCATTATTCGGTAAAGAATGGGTGATTTACGCCACCTGTTTTATCGTGGTGCAAACCTTTTTATTTTGGACGCATTTGCGCTTAATCATTGTCGGTAAAGGCAATTTAAGTCTGAAAGTAATGTTGAAAAATATTAATTTATGGTCAATTTTTATCGGCGTACTGTTATTTGCTTTGCAAATTAAATTACCGAATTTTATTAACGGCACGCTTTCGGCGGTGGGTATTTTTATCGGCCCGAACGCCATGTTGATTGCCGGCATGCTAATCGCCTCGATCCCATTGCGACAACTCATTTCCTCCAAACGAATCTATCTCGTCACCGCGCTCCGCTTGCTGTTGATTCCGATTTTTTTGTTGACAGTTGTGAAACTTTGCGGCTTTGCCGGCTGGTTAGAAAACGGCGAAACCATTGCCCTCATCAGTTTCCTCGCCACCACCAGCCCATCCGCGGCGACCGTCACCCAAATGGCACTGATTTTCGGCAATAACGCACAAAAAGCCAGTGCAATTTACGGCGTCACCACGCTACTTTGCGTATTTACAATGCCGTTAGTGATTGCCTTGTACCAGTTGTGGTGACCTGCCGATTTAGCACCGCATTGAAAGCCCATCTGACGGCACGTTAAATCATCGCCCCACAACAAGCCGATTTGGCACCGCATTAAAAAAGCAAAAACAGCAACGAAAAAGGCAACCGATTGGTTGCCTTAAAATTTCTATTTTGTAAAAAATTAAATAAAAACCCTTTGCACTAAAATCATATAGAAAATCGTGCCCGCCGCGATGGACAAGAACATATTTTTTCGCCAAAAGTGTAAAACCAATACCAGCGCACCGGCAAGAAAATCGGGCAACCCGTGATAACCGCTCAATACATCCAGATTCTTATAGCAATACACCACCAGCATACCGAACATCGCCGCCGGCAACACTTTACCAAGATAGCGAATATATTCCGGAATCGGGCGATTCGCCGGAAAGACCCAAAACGGCAACCAACGGGTAAATTGCACCGCAAGGACACAAATTCCGATAGTCACAATCTGTTCGGTCAGGGTCATTTTAGCGCCTCCAATTTCGTTGCTAATTTAGGGCGACGCAAAGTCAAAACAAGCCAAATCCCCAGTAAAGTCGGAATCAAAAAATGTTCTTTGCCGGCCGCCAGTAACGAAATAAAAGCAATAAATAAACCGAGTAACAAACTCTCGTGAGATTGTTCTTTCATCCAATTTTCCGCAAAAATCACTAAAAAAAGCGCGGTCATCGCAAATTCAACGCCTTTTAAATCTACCGGCAAAATATGACCGAATAGATTGCCCATCGCCGCACCTAACACCCAATAAAGATGCAAATAAAGGCTGACAAAAAACATATACCAACCTTTGTCCAAATGCGCCGGAATTTTCGCCATATAGTTAAGCGAAAAGGATTCATCCACCAGCGAACTAATTAAATAGCCGCGCTTTCTGCCCAACCAACTGCCGTATTTTTCCAACATGGAAATGGCATAAAAAATCTGCCGCCCGCTCACCATCAACGTAATCAGCAACACGCTCAAAGGTGAAAAAGGCGCCACCAAAGCGGCGGCGGCAATAAATTCCACCGAGCCGGCATAAATTAACAACGCCATTAACATCGGATATAAAAAACCAAATCCAAGCGCCTTCATATAAATGCCGTACGCCATACCGAGAAATAAAAATCCGGCAATCATCGGCGCACTGTAAGGAAGCGCAGCTTTGGCTGCCGCGCGAACGGGATAGCGTTGGGCATATTGTGGAAAAAATTGTGGAGAAAAATCCATGCTACTTCTCTAAATCTAAAACGGATAATCCCGGCAAGGTGGAAAAGCTTTGCGCTTTCACGGTTTGGTAAAAATCTTCCAGATAGGCTAAATTTTCGTCTTCTTTGCGAATCGCCGCATATAAATTGCTCTGCAAGCCGTTTTGAGTAATTTTGCGTGCCACCACATAGCCTTTTTCCAAATAAGGCAAAGCCGCCCAATAAGGCACGGTTGCAATACCGCGCCGACTGGCCACCAATTGAATCATCGCAATGGTCAGTTCGGTGGTGCGTCGGGTCGGATTAATGCCTTTGGGTTTTAACACTTGGCGCAACAAATCCAACATATCGTCCGGCACCGGATAAGTCACCCAAGTTTCATTGGCGAAATCCTCCGCTTCCCAAACCTCTTTTGCCGCAAGCAAATGATCCTTCGAACAAATGCCCACCATTTCATAGGAAAAAAGCGGTTTAAAAATCACCTCATCATTCGCTTCTAATTCCGACACAATTGCCCAATCAGCACGGTGAGAAAGCAACAAGCCAACGGGATCCGTATGAAAACCGGACACAATATCCAATTCCACCAGCCCCCAATGTTGGCGAAACTCATCCATCGCCGGCATCAGCCAGTCAAAACAAGTGTGACATTCCACCGCAATGCGCAGTTGCCCCGCATCGCCATGCTTCACACGGGTTAAATCGCGTTCCGCATCGATCACTTTCGGCATCACCTCATTAGCAAGACGAATTAAACGCTCGCCGGCTGCGGTAAAACGTAGCGGATTACTTTTGCGTTCAAATAATGGCAAACCAAATTGCTCTTCAATCAATTTAATTTGATGAGAAAGCGCGGATTGGGTGAGATAAACCCGTTTTGCCGCTAAAGACACGCTACCCGTTTCTTTCAACGCCAGCAGCGTTTTAAGGTGTCGAAATTCAAGAAAAGTCGGTTTCATTAAAAATATTCATCTTCATAGCAAATTTATGTAATGCGCATCATACAATAATTTAAAATCAGAGAAAATAAAGCATCGCAACAAAACCATATTTACTCCACAAAAAAATGCCAAGGCACTTACCTTGGCATTTTAACGGAAAAATTTCGTCGAAAATCGACAGTCATGCTATTCAAAAGAATCTTTCAAACGCTCATCGGCGCGACGCGATTCGCTTTTATGTTGTAATTTATTGAGCTGACGCTCTAATTTTTCTTCAACTTCATTAATCGCTTTGTACATATCTTCCGCGGTCGCCGTCGCAAGCAAATTGCCAAGCGGCGTGCCGATAGAAGCTTCCACGGTAAAACCGTTCGGCACTTTATTCAGCACAAAATGCGGATTAATTAATTGTGTGTGCCATTTTTCCAATTTCGCCAAACGACCTTCCACATGTTCACGAATTGCAGGGGTGATTTCCATTTGTTTGCTGGTGATATTTAATGTCATAGCATTTACCTCTTCGCGTTGTTAGAACCTTTCGGTTCGGTTTGATTTAGTATCAAAATAGCTTCGTAAAGAAGGGTTTTCAAGTCATTTCTATGAAAAAAAAGAAGTAATGTTTAAAAATATGATCTAGCTCTAATTTCTCAAAGCCGCCATTTCTTTTTAGCGAAAAGTTTCCCACGACGAACAAGCCCAAAAACGCTCAATACAAAATCAACCTTACTATCTTTTCGCACCTATTTTAGCGACCAACATCGCCCCCAATGCGGTGCCCATTAAACACTTCGCGCTCTTCCTTTCCTTTCCTTTTTTCTCTCACAAAAAAACCGCAGGCTTTCACCTGCGGTTTTCGTTGTATTTAACGCGTTAATTTATCGCATTACCATTGATAGCCCACGCTTGCGGCCGCGCCGGTATCGCCTTGAGTATTCGTATTCACAGAGAATTTAATACCCACTTTACCGTTGTCGGACAAGCGAGAGTAACCCACTGCAACCGCGTTTTGGCCGCGATAAGTCGCCGCCCCCGCAGAAACCATGGATTTACCCGGTTGAGTAGCTTGATACAAGCCGCTCGCCGCCATCGCACCGGCAATACCTGCACGTGCGTTCTTATCAACTTTATTCAAATCACGAGCAAGTTGATTTACACGATTTGCCAAGCCCGGAACTGCTCCGGAATTGCGCAATGCATTATCCACATAAGCTTTATTCACCGCATCGGTAGGTGCTGTCGCATTACCTACGTTTTGAATGCGGTTACCGCCCATGTTCACATTAGTACCGCTTGTAACATTCAAGTTACCGCTAATGTTTGTAGTGCCACTCAAGTTAGTCGTACCGGTGAAGTTCGCCGTTCCGCTCACAGTGAGATCGTTGGTGGTCACACTGTTCACATTGATATTGCGCGCCAAGGCCATGGTGACATTTCGACCGCTTTGTGTGATCTCAATGTTATCGCCTGCTGTGAAGGTCACGAGTTTATTCGTTGCATTCACGTTCACCACGCTAGAACCGGACGCAATACCCGTACCCGTTGCATTGGTGGTCAATTCCCAACCGGCGTTCGCAGCATTCAATGCTTGGTTCGCGGTGGCATTTGCCGTATTTGCAGTGGTATTGGCAGCGTTCGCCGTTGTGTTAGCCGTATTCGCCGTTGTGTTCGCTGCATTTGCAGTGGAGTTCGCGGCAAAGGCAGTGCTATTCGCCACATTCGCAGTGCTGTTTGCAGCATTCGCTGTGCTATTAGCTGCATGAGCTGTGCTGTTCGCGTAGTTCGCTGTGGAGTTCGCTACGTTGGCAGTGCTGTTGGCTGCGTTGGCAGTTGAGTTAGCTGCGTGAGCAGTGCTATTTGCATAGTTCGCTGTGCTATTTGCTACCAATGCGGTGCTGTTTGCGTAGTTCGCTGTAGAGTTCGCTACGTTCGCAGTGCTATTAGCCGCGTGAGCAGTGCTGTTCGCGTAGTTAGCGGTGCTGTTTGCTACCAATGCAGTGCTATTTGCGTAGTTCGCTGTGGAGTTCGCTACGTTAGCTGTGCTATTGGCTGCGTTGGCTGTGCTGTTCGCGTAGTTCGCTGTGCTGTTGGCTACCAATGCGGTGCTGTTAGCGTAGTTCGCTGTGGAGTTCGCTACGTTAGCGGTGCTATTGGCTGCATTCGCTGTGCTGTTGGCTGCGTTAGCAGTTGAGTTAGCCGCGTGAGCAGTGCTATTTGCATAGTTCGCTGTGCTGTTTGCTACCAATGCGGTGCTATTCGCGTAGTTAGCGGTGCTGTTGGCTACCAATGCGGTGCTATTTGCATAGTTTGCAGTGGAGTTAGCAACGTTAGCGGTGCTGTTTGCTGCATTTGCGGTGGAGTTAGCTGCGTGAGCTGTGCTGTTCGCGTAGTTAGCAGTGCTATTTGCTACCAATGCGGTGCTGTTGGCGTAGTTCGCAGTGCTGTTTGCTACCAATGCGGTGCTATTTGCGTAGTTCGCTGTGGAGTTCGCTACGTTTGCAGTGCTGTTGGCTGCATTAGCTGTGCTATTAGCCACGTGAGCTGTGCTGTTTGCATAGTTCGCTGTGGAGTTAGCAACGTTAGCTGTGCTGTTCGCTACCAATGCGGTGCTGTTGGCATAGTTTGCAGTGCTGTTTGCTACCAATGCAGTGCTGTTGGCGTAGTTCGCTGTGGAGTTCGCTACGTTAGCTGTGCTATTGGCTGCATTTGCAGTGCTATTTGCTGCGTGAGCTGTGCTGTTTGCATAGTTCGCAGTGCTGTTTGCTACCAATGCGGTGCTGTTGGCGTAGTTCGCTGTGGAGTTCGCTACGTTGGCAGTGCTGTTGGCTGCGTTAGCAGTTGAGTTAGCCGCGTGAGCTGTGCTATTCGCATAGTTCGCAGTGGAGTTAGCCACATTCGCTGTGCTGTTAGCCGCGTTAGCAGTGGAGTTAGCCGCGTGAGCAGTGCTATTCGCATAGTTCGCAGTGCTATTTGCTACCAATGCGGTGCTATTTGCATAGTTTGCAGTGGAGTTAGCAACGTTAGCTG
>NZ_DBHLAM010000026.1:0-6279 GCF_057314195.1 Rodentibacter sp.
TTTTTCATTCACTGCTTCGATTTTTAAATTAGGGTTTGGTGCTTCCACAGGTTGCTCAACCGGTTTATAAACCATCTCTGCCATTGCAGAATTATAGGCGCCTAAGGCTGCGAACGAAGCCGCCAATACAAGGCTTTTTCTTAGTACGTTCACGATAATCACTCCATCACAAGTAGGGAAAAGTAAATTAAGTTTAAATGCGAACTATTCTTGTTAAGTAGTTGAAATCACTTGGAAAAAAGAGTTCGGCTCAAGAATAACAATATCAAAAGTATGGTTAATTTCTAGTGTGACTTGTAAAAATATTGCGTTAGATCAAATGAAATTTGATAAATACACCTAAAGAGGTAGTCCTCTTGAGGTAGATAGAAAATTAATAACTGAGCATCTATTTTGACTATTGATTGTGCTATATATCGAATAATTTTGTGATTTTTATCACGAAATTATTTTTTTTAGATTAATCTTGTGATCATGATCACATTTTTTAAAAATCGTAATTCGAAAATATTGTGACTGAATTCACAAATTTAAATAAAATTATTTTTTGTGCAAATTTTCTTATGCTACTTTGAACGCACTTTACTCACTCTTTTTAATGAGGTTTTTTTATGTTGTCAGCAAATGCAAAAGTGAAGATACAAAGCTTCGGACGCTTTTTATCTAATATGGTGATGCCAAATATCGGTGCATTTATTGCCTGGGGTTTTATTACGGCATTATTTATTCCGACTGGTTGGTTGCCAAACGAGATCTTGGCGAAACTGGTCGGCCCTATGATTACCTATTTATTGCCGTTATTAATCGGTTATACGGGCGGTAAATTGGTCGGTGGCGATCGCGGTGCGGTGGTCGGTGCGATTACTACAGCCGGTGTGATTATTGGTACTGATATTCCGATGTTCCTCGGAGCGATGATTGCCGGCCCGACAGGCGGTTGGGCGATTAAGACCTTTGATAAATGGGCGCACGGAAAAATCAAAAGCGGTTTCGAGATGTTGGTTAACAACTTCTCTTCCGGGATTATAGGAATGATTCTGGCTATTTTGTTCTTTTGGGTAGTTGGCCCGGTGGTGAAATCCTTAACTGAAATGCTGGCGGTGGGCGTAAAAGTATTGGTGGATAATAATTTGTTGCCATTGACTTCCATTTTCGTTGAACCTGCCAAGATCCTGTTCTTAAATAACGCCATTAACCACGGTATTTTCTCACCGCTCGGTATTCAACAATCACAAGAATTAGGTCAGTCCATTTTCTTTTTAATTGAAGCAAACCCGGGGCCGGGCTTGGGTGTATTGTTGGCTTATATTTTTTTCGGTAAAGGTTCTGCCAGACAAACTGCAGGCGGTGCTGCGGTGATCCACTTCTTCGGCGGTATCCACGAAATTTATTTTCCTTATGTATTGATGAATCCGCGTCTCTTACTTGCGGTGATTGCAGGCGGTATGTCTGGTGTGTTTACGTTGACCTTATTTAGTGCAGGCTTAGTATCGCCAGCATCTCCGGGTTCCATCATTGCAGTATTACTCATGACACCGAAAGCCTCCTTAGTGGGCGTTGTGGCTTCCGTGCTAGTAGCCTGTGCGGTTTCCTTCACCTTGTCCACTTTCTTCTTAAAAATCCAAAAAGAAGAATCCGGTAATTTGGAAGAAATGCAGGCGGTGTCAAAAGCCATGAAATCCGGTAATGCTAATCAAAGCGCGGTGACTGACTACAAAGGTTTAACCAAAATTTATGTGTCTTGCGACGCGGGCATGGGTTCTAGTGCTATGGGGGCGAGCATGCTACGCAAAAAAGTGAAAGATGCCGGTTTGCTGTTAGATGTCACTAATGTGGCGATTAACGACTTGCCGGACGATGCTCGTTTAGTCATTACCCACCAAGATTTAACCTTGCATGCGAAAAAGCAAGTACCGAACGCTATGCACTTGTCTTTAACAAACTTCTTGGATAACAAATTCTACGACAGCTTGGTTCAGGATTTGAAAGAACAGTTAAATGCACAGTCGACAGCAGAAGCCGCAACGGAGCAAGAAGATTTGGTGGAAATAAACGGTACCAAATTCACGTTAACACCGGAACAAATTTTCTTAGGCTTAAAAGCCGATAATAAAGAAGAAGCTATCCGTTTTGCCGGTGAGCAATTAGTGAAAGCAGGCTTTGTGGAACCGAGCTATGTAGATGCTATGCTTGAACGTGAAAAACTGGTATCAACTTACCTTGGTGAAGGTGTTGCCGTGCCACATGGTACCATTGAAGCAAAAGATGCGGTGCTGAAAACCGGTATCGTGATATGCCAATATCCTGCAGGTGTGCGTTTTACCGAGGAAGAAGACGGTATTGCCAAACTTGTGGTGGGTATTGCGGCGAAAAATAACGAGCATATTCAAGTGGTATCAGCGATTACCAATGCTTTGGATAGCGAGGAAGCTATTGAACTGCTCACGACCACTAACGATGTGGAAAAAGTATTGGCGTTATTAAAACCCTAAATGACGGTGAAAAGTGCAGTGTAAAATTTCAGTGTTTTTTACGAAATTATGTAGCTATTGTACAAGGCTAAAATGACCTCACAAAACAGCACCGCATTGAAACGGCTTCCGATGCGGTGCTATTTTGATAGTCCAACTCAGACTTCATTCAGAAAGTTCAGATGGTTTTGTTGCTGCATAATACCGATTTTTTACACCGCCTTTTATTACCAATTTATTTAAACTCGGAGTTATGACATGAAAGCATTACATTTTGGTGCAGGTAATATCGGTCGCGGATTTATCGGAAAACTGCTAGCGGATAGCGGTGTTGAAGTGATTTTTGCTGATGTGAATGAGAAAGTCATTGACCAGCTGAAAGCGCAGCGTTCCTATCACGTAAAAATTGTCGGTGATAGTATAAATACTGTGGAAAACGTCACCAATATCACTGGCGTAAATTCGAAAGATGAAAATGCCCTCATTGACTTATTCAAAAACGTAGATTTAGTCACTACGGCAGTGGGACCAAATGTGTTGAAAATCATTGCCCGCACTATCGCCAAAGGTTTGATTGCGCGTTTTGCTGCAGGCAACAATATGCCGTTAAATATCATTGCTTGTGAAAATATGGTACGTGGCACGACCTTCTTAAAAGAACAGGTTTTCACCCATTTAACACCCGAACAACAAGCCGAAGCAGAAAAATTGGTTGGTTTCGTGGATTCCGCTGTGGATCGTATTGTGCCACCGGTACAAGCGGATGAAAGCGATCCATTGCTGGTTACCGTAGAAGAATTTAGCGAGTGGATCGTGGATGAGACTCAGTTTAAAGGGCAAATCCCGGCGATTGGCGGCATGGAAAAAACCAATAACCTGATGGCGTTTGTAGAACGCAAATTGTTCACCTTGAACACTGGGCACGCTACTACTTCCTACTTTGGTAAGCTAAAAGGCTATCGCTTCGTAAAAGAAAGCATCGAAGATGAAGGCATTAAAGCGGATGTAAAAGCCACCATGCAAGAAAGCGGTGCGGTGTTGATTAAACGCTACGGTTTCGACCCGCAGGCGCACGCAGCCTATATTGAAAAAATTCTCAAACGTTTTGCCAACCCATTCTTAGTGGACGATGTAGATCGTGTGGGGCGCGAACCCTTGCGTAAATTAAGCTACAACGATCGTTTAATCAAACCGTTGCGTGGCACGCTGGAATACGGCTTGCCGAATCAGCATTTGATTAATGCCATTGCCGCTGCCTTGGCATATCGTAACGAACAGGATTTACAAGCCTTGGAACTGGCGAAATCCCTTGCTGAAAATGGTGTAGCTCAGACTGTGCGAAAATACACCGAATTACAGGACGAGGCAGTAATTGAACGCATTATCACGGCTTATCAAGCGATTTAAGTGAATAGGGCGAATGAGAATTCGCCCTCATCATTTTATGCAATTTGAGAGATTTTTTTATTTAAAAGGATTTTAAGGTGCCTATTGATCAGGTTTATGAAAAATTAAACAAGGCGATGTCGCTACGCGGTTTTATCACCATCGCAGTGGCGATTTTTGATGAAACCATTGACGAATTAATTAACCGCGTTTTTCGCAAAACGGATTTTGCTGTGAAATCCGTAGTGGATTCCTTGTTTGAAACCTCAGGTCCTCTTTCCGAATTAAGTATCCGCTTAAAAGTGCTGCTCGGTTTGGGTATTGTGGAACAGTCGGTTTTTGCTGACATCGTGCAGTTTATAGAGCTAAAAGAAACGTTAAATAACGACGAAAAAGACTACAATTTTTTTGATTTTAAAATCATTGAGTTTGTACAAAACTTACATTTTGTAACAGATAAGGCTCTATTAAATTTCCCTTTAGAACCGACTTCCGCCGATTCTTTGCTTTTTCAAATAAAACAACGACGCAAAGAAAAACTAGTACGTTCCTGTTTAATCCTTGCGATTACGGACATATACGATAGGCTACAAATAGAAAGCCCGTTTTAATGCGGTTTTTCTTTATAATGTTGTTTTTATAACGGAGGTAATATGATTATCGGACCCTATATTAACGCGCTTGCAATAGTGAGCGGTGCTTTGATCGGTGCTTTGCTTGGCGGGCGCATTCCGGAACGTTTACAAATAAATTTAACCTTGATTTTCGGACTTTGTTCCCTGTGTATGGGGATTGTGATGGTGGCGAAAGTTGCCAATATGCCGGCGATGATTTTAGCCGTACTACTTGGGGCGATTTTAGGTGAAATTATTTTGCTGGAAAACGGTATTAATAAATTAGCATCGTCTGCGAAAGGCATTGTTGAGAAATTGTTTGCGCATGGCGGCAATCGCTTGAGTCACGAAGAATTTTTATCAAAATTTGTAGCGATTATGATTTTATTTTCTTTCAGTGGAACAGGCATTTTCGGCGCAATCAATGAAGGTATGACAGGCGATATCAGTATTTTAATTGTGAAGTCTTTTCTGGATTTTTTCACCGCAATCATTTTTGCCACAAGTTTAGGCTATGCCGTGGCGAGTATTTTTATTCCACAAACTTTGTTACAGCTGTTATTAGCTTATTCTGCAGTATCTATTATTCCTTTTGTCTCGCCCGAAATGCGTGCTGATTTTGCCGCGGTCGGTGGCGTGCTGATGATTGCCGCGGGATTTCGTATTTGTAGTATTCAATTGTTTCGCGTAGCGAATATGTTACCGGCACTGTTACTAGTGATGCCGATTTCTCATTATTGGACGGTATTTTTCTAAAAAAAGAGGCGCATTAGGCGCCTTATTTTTTCTTCTGACAATGCGGACAAAAATAGCTATTGCGTTGACCGATCACGAGAGATTCGATTTTAGCACCGCATTGGGGGCATGGTTTGCTTTTGTTACCGTAAACCAAAAGCGATTGTGCGAAATAACCGGGGCGACCGTCGGGTTGTAAGAAGTCTTTGAGTGTTGTTCCGCCTTGAACGATGGATTTCGTCAGTACGGCTTTTATCGTCTCGACCAATAATTCGCATTGTTTACGAGTAAGATTTTTAGCTAATTTTAACGGATGAAGTCCGCATAAAAAGAGTGTTTCGTTGGCATAAATGTTGCCCACGCCGACGACCACCGCATTGTCCATTAGAAAGACTTTAAGTGCGATTGATTTTTGGCGAGACTTTTTAAACAAATATTCTCCGCTAAATTCCTCTGAAAGTGGCTCCGGTCCAAGTTTTAAGAACAAATGAAATTCCTCTAAATTATCCGTCCAAAGCCAGGCGCCAAAGCGTCGAGGATCGTTATAACGCAATAGCTTTCCGTTGCTCATTACGATATCTACATGATCGTGCTTATTGATAGGGCTGTCGTGCGGTACGATTCGTACTGATCCGGACATACCCAAATGTCCGATGATATAGCCTTTTTCCGTGTGAATGATTAGATATTTGGCACGGCGAGTAAGATTTAATATTTTTACGTCCTTTAATTCTGTTAATTCGGGCGAAACTGTCCAACGTAGTTTGGGTTGTCGAACGACGATTTTTTCAATGATAAAACCTTTTAAGTAAGGAGTTACGCCACGCAGTGCGGTTTCAACTTCTGGTAATTCGGGCATTGTTTATTTCCATGATAAATTTTTGGTATAAAAAAACCCGAACGAGTCGGGTTTTTAGAATCGGCAAAATTATTTGATTTTTGCTTCTTTATAGATAACGTGTTTACGTACTACCGGATCAAATTTTTTGATTTCCATTTTTTCAGGCATGTTACGTTTATTTTTATCAGTTGTGTAGAAGTGACCGGTCTCTGCAGTAGAAACTAAACGGATT
>NZ_DBHLAM010000026.1:6393-47882 GCF_057314195.1 Rodentibacter sp.
AGCTGGACGCTTGCCTGTTACTTGACAAACTCTAGACATAATAATCTCCAATAACTAAATATAAGCTCGAGCTTACGGTTCGGACTGTTTAAACCGGGGTAAACCGGCCTGCTACCTCGTCAGGTCGCGCTAATCCGACCCGCTTACTATATTAAAGGCCGCAAATTATACTGACTTTATTTTTATTTCTCAAGTAGAAATGCGTTTTTCCGAAATGCGAATGATAAAAAAATATGCAGTTTGATGGTAACGTTATAGTAAATTGTGTTCCGCAAAAGAATAACAATCGCTTTTTCCGACAATTATGTGATCTAAAATCCTAATTTCCATTAAATCTGCGGCTTCAATAATTTTTCGTGTAATGGTTTGGTCGGCATAACTGGGTTCACAAACGCCAGAAGGATGATTATGCGCTAAGATCATTGCCGCCGCATTACAATAAAGCGCTTCTTTAATAATTTCGCGCGGATAAACCGTAGAAACATTAATTGTGCCTAGAAATAACCGTTCCTTTTTAATTAATCGATGCTGATTATCTAAAAATAACACCATAAATACTTCACGTTCTTCATGTTGTAATTCTGTGTGCAAATAGAGTTTGACAATTTCGGACTCTTGAAAAATTTGTGAAGCAAATATTTCTTGTTGAAGATAACGTTTTGTCATTTCAGTCGTGGCTTGCAGTTGAATAAATTGCGTAATGCCTAAACCTTTCATATCGCAAAAGGATTTCTGATTTGCTGAAAGTAAGGCGCGAAGCGAACCGAAATGTTTTAACACTTGTTCGGAAAGTTGCATAACGGGACAACCTTTTATACCGGTACGCAGGAAAATGGCTAAAAGTTCGCGATCTGAAAGGGCGGATGCGCCGAATTGCAATAATTTTTCGCGAGGCATTAATTCGTGAGATTGCATTTTTCCTTTTATTATTGTCGAGCTAAAAATATCGCGGATTTTGTTCGATGCCTTGTTTTAATGCGAATTAAAGCGACAAGATTTGCGAAACGGATCGCAAAAATAAAAGTTTTTATTTGAGTAAATTCAAGTAAAATAGGCTCCATTGTGGTTAACTACTAACAAACAATGGTTAAGCAGCGATAAATTATGACGGAGAGCAAATGAAACTAACTGGAAAACGTTTTGTTATTGGTATTACAGGCGGTATTGCAGCATATAAAACGATTGAATTAATTCGTTTATTACGTAAAGCAGGGGCCGAAGTGCGCGTAGTGTTAACGCCTGCCGCCGCAGAATTTGTCACTCCGCTGACGTTACAGGCGATTTCCGGTAATTTGGTATCTCAATCGTTGCTTGATCCGCACGCGGAATTTGCCATGGGGCATATCGAATTGGCAAAGTGGGCGAATGCGGTGCTGATCGCGCCTGCCAGCGCAGATTTTATTGCACGTTTTAGCGTGGGCATGGCGAACGATTTACTTTCAACAATTTGTTTAGCCACTTGTGCGCCGATTTTTCTTGCGCCGGCGATGAATCAGCAAATGTTTCATCAATCGATTACACAGCAAAATCTAACCGCATTGAAAGCCCGAGGGGTGCGACTTATCGGCCCGAATAGCGGTGTTCAAGCTTGCGGTGACATAGGCGCGGGGCGAATGTCCGAACCGACGGAAATTTTTACCGCACTTTCCGATTTCTTCGTGCAAAGCCAAGATTTACGCGATTTAAGTGTTGCGATTACGGCTGGTCCAACGCGTGAAGCGATTGATCCTGTGCGTTATATTTCCAATCATAGTTCGGGCAAAATGGGCTTTGCGCTGGCTACGGCTTTTGCCGAAAGAGGCGCGAATGTCACCTTAATTAGCGGGCCGGTGAATTTGTTGACACCGCAAAATGTAACTCGGGTGGATGTGACTTCTGCGCAAGAAATGTGCCAAGCCGCCCTTAAAAGCGCGGTCGAAAATCAGATTTTTATCGGTTGTGCAGCCGTCGCAGATTATCGCTTAGCAGAAGTATCCGCTCAGAAAATCAAAAAATCGGGCGAGGAACTTTCGTTAAAATTAATTAGAAATCCTGACATTATTGCGGAGGTGGCACATTTATCCGAAAATCGTCCGTTTACTGTCGGTTTTGCGGCCGAAACGCAAAATTTGACAGATTACGCACAAGACAAATTACAACGGAAAAATTTGGATATGATTTGTGCTAACGATGTATCAGGCGGGCAAGCGTTCAATACGGATGAAAATATGTTGCAGCTTTTTTGGAAAACTGGCGGTAAGACTCTTTCATTAAAATCAAAAACAGATTTAGCACGGGAGTTGGCGACTGAAATTGTCGCACGTTATCGGCAAATAAATTAAAACTTAATTATTTTGAAAGCGTTTTTTAGCCGCACTTTTTTAGCCGCACTTTGAAGGAGAATTAAAATGAAGAAAATCGATGTGAAAATTTTGGATAATCGTATTGGAGAGCAGTTTCCCTTGCCCAGTTATGCGACCGCCGGATCGGCCGGCTTGGATTTACGCGCATTGACGGATGAATACGTTGAAATTCAACCGGGCGAAACAAAGCTAATTCCGACCGGGTTATCCATTTATATTGCGGATCCGAATCTTGCTGCGGTAATTCTGCCACGTTCTGGTTTGGGACATAAACATGGCATTGTATTAGGTAATTTGGTTGGGCTCATTGATTCTGATTACCAAGGTCCGTTAATGGTCTCGATGTGGAATCGCGGAAGCGTCCCCTTCCGCATTGAAATTGGGGACCGCATTGCGCAGTTGGTTTTCTTGCCGATTGTACAAGCAGAATTTAATATTGTGCAGGATTTTGAACGAACCGAACGCGGAGAGGGTGGTTTTGGGCATTCGGGTAAACAATAACTTATGGTTGAAGAACAATTATCTTTAGATGGTGTAGAAACCGTTAAACTGGAAATGAAAATGCCGAAAATTGAAAAACGCACGGTAAAAGAACGGCAGCAGCAAGTACTAACGGTACTTACCCATATGCTTCATTCTGAACGCGGTATGGAGCGTATGACTACGGCGCGTTTGGCGCAAGAAGTGGGGGTGTCGGAAGCAGCGCTTTATCGCTATTTTCCCAGCAAAACAAAAATGTTTGAAGCTTTGATTGATAGCATTGAAAGTAATTTGCTCAGCCGAATCAATACATCGATTCGTAATGAAACCAATACGATGCATCGTGTACATGATATTTTACAAATGATCTTAGATTTCGCACGTAAAAATCCGGGATTAACACGAATTTTGACTGGGCATGCGTTGATGTTTGAAGCACCGCAGTTGCAGGTTCGGGTTGCGCAGTTTTTTGATCGCCTGGAAATGCAATTTGTAAATATTTTGCAAATGCGAAAATTGCGCGAAGGCAAAGGTTTTGATGTAGATGTGCGCATTATTGCCGCGCATTTGGTGACCCTTTGTGAAGGGCAGTTTATGCGTTATGTCCGAACTAATTTCCGTATGACCTCGAACCAATCTTTTGAGCAACAGTGGCGTTTTATTGAGCCGCTCTTTTCTTGAGTTGATTTGGGCTTAATTGACTTTCTTGGGGAAATATATGATTATTCCGTGGCAGAATTTAGACCCGACAACGCTTGATAATATAGCTGAAAGCATAGTATTACGCGAAGGGACGGATTACGGTACAGAGGAAATTTCGCTCTCCCGAAAGAAACAACAATTATTAACCAAGATCCGCAATGGAGATGCGGTGATAGTCTGGTCGGAATTGCACGAATCCATTGACATAAAAGATAAAATGGAATTTTTTAATAGGGATTGATAAGGAGTCAATATGTCAGATCGCATTGGTATTAATCTTGCGTTCGAACAGAGGGAAGAACAACCTCAACAAATTACGCGTGACCCTGTTTTAGATTGGTTTTTGACACATTGCCATTTGCATAAATACCCGGCTAAATCGACATTAATTCATGCCGGGGAAGAAGCGACGACGCTTTATTATATCATTAAGGGATCGGTAACGGTTTCGGCGAAAGATGACGAAGGCAAAGAGATGATTTTAACTTATCTTGGCGCTGGCGAATTTTTTGGTGAAGCCGGTTTGTTTGATGAGGGATCAAAACGCTCCGCTTGGGTAAAAACGAAAACACCTTGCGAGGTCGCAGAAATCTCCTACAGAAAATATCGCCAACTTATTCAAGTTAACCCTGAAATATTAATGTTTTTAACGGCACAACTCGCTCGCCGTTTACAAAATACTTCACGTCAAGTGAGTAATTTGGCATTTTTAGATGTGGCAGGTCGTATTGCGCAAACCTTGATTAACCTGGCAAAACAACCGGAAGCCATGACTCACCCGGATGGAATGCAAATTAAAATAACCCGTCAAGAAATCGGACAAATGGTCGGTTGTTCCCGTGAAACCGTTGGACGAATTATTAAGATGCTTGAAGATCAGAATTTGATTCACGCCCACGGCAAAACTATCGTGGTTTATGGTGTAAGATAGTATTTGAGAAATCGCTGTATAAAAGACGATGTTTGTCTAAGGATTGTTTGAGCTATTGAGTCTTCACTGATTATCTTTAATTGAGCTGTAACAAATCTAGGCATGAATTTGTTTTATAAAAATAGCACCGCATTGGAGCCCTTTCCAATGCGGTGCTATTTTATGAGGGTAATTTCCGTTTCGAACAAGCACGATATTATTTCGTAAAAAGCTTGCAAGTCTCCTTACTCATCAGTTTTTTGTCGTGAATTATTCAATAGTTAATTTTTTACCGTCATAACTCATAGTTTTCACTGATGTTAGTGCTTTTCCGCCATCAGTTTCACCGCCGATAAGCAAGATTTTATCTCCGTAAGAAACTGATACACCATAGCCAATATTCATTGGTAATTCTCCAATGATATTCCATTTACCCTTATTCAACGTGTAAACATCTTTATGCCAGGCTTTGCTTAAGCCTTTATGGGCGTGAAGCATACCTTCTTTAAATTGTTTTACGGAACCCGGGAAGTTTGCACCGCCGGTGACTAAGTAATGACCGTGGCTGTAACCTGCCATCGCCCCTGCTAAACCATCTTGGCTTTGACCTTTTGGTGCCGGTAAATCAGGTAAGTTTTTCCATTGAACGCCTTTCGCAGTGAATTTACCGGAATGGGTTTCTGCCGTACGCAAGCCCGGTTTGATTTCACCGTTCACGACAACTAAATCATCACCTTGAATGGTAAATGCCGCACCGGCACGACCGGAGAAGGGTATGCGACCTTCGTTGCGCCATTTATTGGTAGATGGTTCATAGCTTAACAATTCAGTGGTGAAGAAATAGTCTTCCGGACGTTGTTCAAAATAGGCTTTGGTGATTTCATCTTTTTTCGCTTTATCTTCCCCTGCTGCAACGGTGTCTTGGAAGAAACCATTGAAGATTGAAAGGTTGGAACCGCCTACGATGTACACTTTATCACCGTGAGAAGCGCCGCTGGAACCAACTAAACCGCGTGGCGAGCGGGTGGGTAATTTGTTCCAGGTATTATCGGCCGGGTTGTAGCTGTAGGCATCGTTGACGAATTGCAATTCGCCTTTTTCATTTTTTTGTAATCCGCCGAAGACATACAATTTGCCGTCAACAGCCGCTGCCACCGGTTGGTTACGGTCACCGCCCGGGAATGTGGCGATTTCTTTCCATTGCGCGTTCGGGGTTTTTAAATCTAACGCATAGAATTTATCGCCGCCTGTACCTAAGCCGACATAAACGGTATCGCCAATTAACGCACCGGCACCGCTTTTAATACCGACCGGTAAATCAGGATAAGCAGCAGCGTGTGCGGTTACTGCAAAAGTGGTTGCCACTAAGAAGAGGGTGGCGAATGTTGTTTTTTGAAATGTCATAATAAACCTCGTTTGGAGTGATTTGGGCTATTCGTCAACGGCAGAATAGGTCTTTTATGTGTAGGGTAAGAAAGTGCGGTTCAAATTTACTGCGTTTTGCAACCGCACTTTTAGTGTCCTAAGGTATTAACAAATTCGGAATGAATGTGATGATACTTGGGAAGATGGTGATTAACACCAAGGTCACGAAAATCGGGATTAAGAACGGCAATACACCTTTCGTTACGGTGGACACGGACATGTTACCCACACGTGCGACCACGAATAATGCCATACCCATTGGTGGGGTTAAGATGCCGATCATCATGTTCAAGGTTGTCATAACACCGAAGAACACAAGGTCGATACCGAATTGCATGGCGATTGGAATTAACATTGGCAAGACAAGGAATTGTAATGCTAAGGCGTCAATGAACATACCGAGGAACAATAACAAGGCATTGATCATGACTAACACCATTAACGGAGAATCCGCCACGGCAACGAAGATGTCAGCAATACGCATTGCCACTTGTTCACGGGCGATCATGTCACCGAAGAAGGTGACGGTCATAATCATTAAGGCAACAACACCGGTAATGGACATCGCTTCCACACAGCTGTTGAAGAGCATTTTCAAGGTTAATTCTTTATAGACGAATTTACCGATAATCACAGAATAGGTTGCTGCAACTACCGCAGATTCTGTCGGGCTGAATAAACCGGAGAAGATACCGCCGATAATCAAAATTGGGGTTAAAACTGCCCAGAATGCTCTTTTGAATGACGTGCAAAGTTCTTCACGGGTCGCTTTTGGTGTTCTTGGGTAACCGCGTTTTTTGGAGATGTAGTAGTTCATTGCCATGAGCGCGATGGTGACTAATACCCCCGGTACGAAGCCGGCAATAAAGAGTTTTGCAATGGATTCGTTCGCGATAACACCGTAAATGATCATGGCAATACTTGGCGGAACCAATGGACCGATGATACAAGAGGCTGCCGTAATACCGCCGCAGATGTCATCATCATAGCCTGCATCACGCATGGCTTTGATTTCCAATTGACCTAAACCACCCGCATCGGCAAGTGCAGAACCGGACATACCGGAGAATAACAAGCTTGCACCGATATTAACGTGCCCCATACCGCCGGTGTAGTGGCCCAGTAAGGCTTTGGCGAAGTTAAAGATACGTTCGGTGATACCGCCGGTGTTCATTAAAATCCCGGTAAGAATATAGAATGGCACAGCAAGGAGTGGGAAGCTATTCAAACTCATGGTGAGTTTTTCAGAGGCCGCATTGACCACGTTCCAACGGGTCATGGAGAAGTAGAGTAGGGTAGTGATAAATAATGACCAACCTACCGGTACGCCCAAGAACATGATGACTAACCAGAAGAGCAATGCCACATAGACTGCATTGGAGCCAAATTTGACATATTCGGTTACGCGTAGGGCTTTGTACCAGTCAGGGGCCAGGAATAAAATGCCTAATAAAACGACCGCACTTACGATAAAGAAGGTTGCCGGTAAATAACTTTTGTTTTGTTTGAAGTTGTCTGCTTGCGCTTGGAAGAAGCGAACGAGCATTAATACGGCAATAATGGGTAAGGAAGCATAAATCCATTTTTCAGAAATACCGCCTAACGCATCAATCGGGAAGCTGGCACCTAAATAGGTTTTGATACCAAAGTGGATAAAGAAAATCACCCCAAGGAAAATCACGATTTGTACGAATGTGTTGGTGATTTTTTTGACTGCCGGTGGCATTAAGTTAGTCAAGAAGTCGATATAAACGTGCTCTTGTTTTCTGACGGCAACGCTAATGCCGAGCATACCGACATAAACGAACAGCAATTTGGCAAGTTCTTCACTCCAAATGAGTGGAGAGTGGAAAGCTTGTCTGAACAGAATTTGCAAAACAAGAATGCAGAATATCACGAGGAATAATGCCCCACCGATCCATTCTTCGAGTTTATTAAAGATTTTCATATTCAACTCCGTTGAATAATAAAGGAGAGAAAAAGCGTGCCTGCCGAAACAGGCACACGAATAAGCGTATTATTTGCTGATAGCTTGAATTTGTTTGAGGGCTTCTTCGCCTTTTGCACCGGTTTGTTTTACAAAGTCAGCATAGAAAGGTTTCATGGCTTCTT
Organism: Rodentibacter sp.; assembly: GCF_057314195.1. Taxonomy (NCBI): domain Bacteria; kingdom Pseudomonadati; phylum Pseudomonadota; class Gammaproteobacteria; order Pasteurellales; family Pasteurellaceae; genus Rodentibacter; species Rodentibacter sp. Next base: position 14,365 of record NZ_DBHLAM010000026.1, read on the forward strand.
TGAATGGCGCAAGATCCGGATGGGTCACGGTGACACCTTGTTTTTCAAAGAAAGTCACTAATTCTTTTTCACCGTCAACGAATAATTTGGTGTGGTATTCTGCAGCTTTTTGGGCGGCGTCTCTGACTACTTTTTGTAAATCTTCCGGTAAATCTGCGAAGGTTTCGTTACTTACCAAATAAAGTTGGTCATTTAAGATATGGTTGGTCATCGCCAAATATTTTTGCACTTCATAGAATTTTTGTGCTTGAACCGTGGCTAATGGGTTTTCTTGACCGTCAACAGAGTTAGTTTGTAGTGCTAAATACACTTCAGAGAATGCCATTGGTGTTGGGGAGGCACCTACGTATTTTGCATACGCCAAGTTGGTTGCAGCGTTTGGTACGCGTAATTTTAAGCCTTTCATGTCGGCAATGCTGTTGATTGCGCGGTTAGAGGTGGTTTGGCGTGTACCGTTATAGGCTTGGGATAATAATGTTAAACCTAAATCCTTGTTCATTTTTTGGATTAAATCTTTACCGAATGCGGTGCCGAATAAGGCTTTTTGTGCCACGCTGTAGTCGCTGATCACATAAGGCAGAGCAAACACAGCGGCTTCAGGATAGAACAATTGGAAACGCGCGGATTCTGCAAAAGTGAAATCCAACGCACCGTCTTTTAATTGTTTTAACATGGCGCGGTCGTCACCTAATTGGGAACTTGGGTAAAGAGAAATTTCAATTTTGCCGTTGGATTTTTCTTTCACTTCTTTGGCAAACATTTCGGCCGCTTTGTACTCGTTAGAAGAAGTACCCGCATTCATACCGAATTTTAAATCATAGTCTGCGGCGTTAGCGGCAGAGGAGATACCTAATGCGATTGCTGCGGTAAGGAAAAGCTTAGTGAATTTCATAGTATTGCTCCTATTGGTAACTATTTAGGTTGATAGTGTGATCATGAGAATGGGTTTTGGCAAAACTGCAGCCAAAATGATTTATTCGCACTCATTCTAAGAGTAAAAAAATATTTTTAAAATAGATTATGGAGTTTTATTTCAAAACTGAGACATTGATCACATTAAAGAAAATTTACTTCACAAAATATTTCAAAATGAAATTTTATTTCTATATAATGTGATTCGGTAACGTAATATTGCAATATGACGTGAGACTTTGGCTAGTATGACTAAAGCCCAAATACAAACGAGGAGTCTAATATGTCTAAATTATCACATGAACAGGTTTTTCAACGCATTCAACATGGCTTAATTGCTTCTTGCCAGCCGGTAGATGACGGCCCGATGGATAAGCCGGAAATCGTCGCTGCCATGGCACAAGCTTCCGTTATTGGCGGAGCGGCCGGCCTTCGTATTGAAGGCGTTGAAAATTTAAAGGCTGCTCGGCCAACCGTACAGGTACCGATTATTGGTATCGTAAAACGCGATTTGCCAGATAGCCCAATTCGGATCACTCCCTTCTTGCACGACATTGAAGCGCTTGCTAAAGCCGGCGCGGATATTATCGCGGTAGATGGAACTCATCGTCCGCGTCCGGTTGAGCTTGAAAGTGCAGTTAAGAAAATCCATGAATTAGGTTGTCTTGCGATGGCAGATTGCTCCAATTTAGAAGAAGGCTTACATTGTCAAAAATTGGGTTTTAATATTATCGGTAGCACGATGTCGGGCTATACCGGTGGCGTAGTGCCTAAAGAACCTGATTATCAACTGGTCAAAGATCTCAAGAAAGCCGGTTGCCGCGTTATGGCGGAAGGGCGTTACAACACGCCTGAACTTGCTAAAACTGCAATTGAAATTGGAGCTGATTTCGTGACTGTCGGTTCAGCGCTGACTCGTCTTGAACATCTCGTTAGTTGGTTTGCAGCGGCGGTGAAATCAGCGAAATAGTTCTTCATATTGAAACAAGAAAAGGATGACTTATGCGTTGTTTAGCTCTTGATATCGGCGGTACAAAAATTGCAGCGGCCATTGTCAAGGATGGCGAAATTATCCAACGCCAACAAATCGCTACGCCACAAGATAACGCTGCGCATGCATTGCATAATGCGCTTGCGCAACTGTTAGTGGATTATGCGGGGCAGTTTGATTATGTTGCAGTCGCATCTACCGGCATAATAAATCACGGTATTTTAACCGCTCTGAATCCTAAAAATTTAGGTGGCTTGGCGGAATTTCCGTTAAAAGAAAGCATTGCCCGTCATACCGATAAACCGATAGGCTTGCTGAATGATGTTCAGGCGGCTGCTTATGCAGAATATCAGCTGCAAGATCAAAGTAAATTAACAAATTTTGCGTTTATAACCGTTTCAACAGGTGTTGGCGGAGGATTGATTGTGAACCGCCAACTTTTGACCGAACCCAATGGTATTGCTGGTCATATTGGACATACACTTGCCGATCCGAACGGCCCTGAATGCGGTTGTGGTCGGCGTGGTTGTGTAGAAGCAGTGGCGGCCGGGCGGGCGATTGAGGCTGAAGCCTCGACTTGGGATGTTCCCTGTTCACCCAAAGAAGTATTTGAACGCTTTAGAAAAAATGACCAGAAAGCAATCGCCCTTATAGAGCGTTCTGCGCGTGCGATTGCTAATTTAATCGCGGATTTAAAAATTAGTTTGGATATGCAAAAAGTCGTGGTCGGCGGTAGTATTGGCCTGGCTGAAGGATATTTGCCCTTGATTCGCCGTTTTCTTGATGAAATGCCGGAAATTTATCGTTGCGAAATTGAATCGGCTCGATTTGAGCAAGATGCCGGATTGGTTGGTGCCGCCTATTGGGTGAAAGATATTTTATTAGCTCGAGTTGGTTGGGAGGCGAGATATGGCTAGAAACGGCAATGTATTGAATACGATTAGCTCTTTGTATCAGAGCTTAACCAAAACCGAGAAAAAAATTGCCGACACGATCTTAATGTCACCTGATCTTGTCGTACAGTGCCCTCTTTCAGAAATTGCCGAGCATTTGGATGTAGGAGAGGCAACGTTTGTACGTTTTTGCCGTTCCGTGGGATTTAAGGGGTTTAGTGATTTTAAACTGGAACTTTCCATTGAACTTGCCACGAAAGACAATCGCAATAATCCGCTATTGGAAACGGATATTACTCATAATGACAGTTCTTTTCATATCGCGCAAAAATTGCAGAGTTCGATTTCTAATGTCGTTAATGAAACGATTAATTTATTGGACTTCAAACAATTAGAAGGTGTTGTTGCTGCGATTCGACAGGCTAATCGCATTTTTTTATGCGGAGCGGGATCTTCCGGTATTACAGCGGAAGAAGCGAAAAATAAATTGATGCGTATTGGCTTTCAAGTGGATGCTACGGGCAATAATCATTTTATGTATATGCAAGCGGCATTGTTGAAGCCTAATGATGTTGCTATTGGCCTTAGCCATTCGGGTTATTCGCAAGAAACGGCTCATACATTAAAAATAGCCAAGCAAAATGGCGCAACAACCGTTGCAATTACCCATAGTTTACGTTCACCGGTGACCGAATCGGCAGATTATGTGTTGGTGAACGGCAACAAACAAGGAAAATTACAAGGGGATTCCATTGGTACCAAAATCGCCCAGCTTTTTGTATTAGATTTAATTTACGCTTTACTGGTGCAAGGCGAACAGGAACGAGCGGTAGAAACGAAGCAAAAAACGCTCAATGTCATTCTAGAACAACGTATAAAATAGGAGAAAATTATGCGTAATTTAAAAGGTATTTTCAGTGCATTATTAGTGTCATTTAACGAAGACGGTTCGATCAATGAAAAAGGATTGCGCCAAATTATTCGTTATAACATCGACAAAATGAAAGTGGACGGCTTATATGTAGGCGGCTCCACCGGTGAGAACTTTATGCTTTCTACCGCAGAGAAGAAAGAAATCTTCCGTATTGCCAAAGATGAAGCCAAAGATGCCGTAGCGCTTATCGCTCAAGTGGGCAGTGTAAACTTAAAAGAGGCGGTAGAACTCGGTAAATACGCCACTGAACTAGGCTATGACAGCCTTTCTGCGGTCACGCCGTTCTACTACAAGTTTACCTTCCCAGAAATTAAGCATTACTACAATACCATCATTGACGAGACCGGTAACAATATGATTGTGTATTCGATTCCGTTTCTTACCGGGGTAAATATGGGGATCGAGCAATTCGGCGAATTGTATAAAAATCCAAAAGTGCTTGGCGTGAAATTCACCGCAGGTGATTTCTATTTGTTGGAACGCTTGAAAAAAGCTTATCCGAACCACTTAATCTGGGCGGGTTTCGATGAAATGATGCTACCGGCCGCTTCTTTAGGCGTGGACGGCGCGATTGGTTCAACCTTCAACGTCAACGGTGTACGCGCTCGTCAAATTTTCGAATTGGCAAAAGCCGGTAAAATCAAAGAAGCGCTTGAAATTCAACACGTGACAAATGATTTAATCGAAGGCATTTTGGCAAACGGCTTATATTTAACTATCAAAGAATTGTTAAAACTTGACGGTGTAGAAGCCGGTTATTGTCGCGAACCGATGACGGCCAAAGCAACGCCGGAACAACTTGCCAAAGCAAAAGAATTAAAAGCAAAATTTTTATAGATTAATGGAAAATTGACTGAAGTATTTCTTCTGTTTATGCGGAAGCAACAGGGGCAAAGGTGCAACGGAGTGTCAAATTAGCACCGCATTGGAGCCCCTTCTTTCCGCTTTCCGCACATTCTTTATAACGGAAAATATATGGCATCGGTCAAAATAAAAGGAGCTTAACTATGCGTCTTATCCCTCTAACTACAGAGCAACAAGTCAGTCGTTGGGCGGCGCGTCATATCGTCGATCGTATCAATCATTTTAAACCGACGGCGGAACGCCCGTTTGTATTAGGTTTGCCGACAGGCGGAACGCCGCTTAAAACTTACCGGGAACTTATCAAACTTTATCAAGCCGGCGAGGTGAGTTTTAAATATGTTGTTACCTTTAACATGGACGAATATGTCGGTTTACCGGAAGATCATCCGGAAAGTTATCACAGCTTTATGTATAACAATTTCTTCAATCATGTGGATATTCAACCGCAAAACATTCATATTTTAAACGGCAATACCGCCGATCATGACGAAGAATGTCGTCAATATGAAGAAAAAATCAGATCTTACGGCAAAATTAATTTGTTTATGGGCGGCGTCGGCGTTGATGGTCATATCGCTTTTAATGAGCCCGCTTCTTCGTTGAGTTCTCGCACGCGGATTAAAACATTAACGCAAGATACTTTGATTGCCAATTCTCGTTTCTTTGATAACGATGTTAATAAAGTACCGAAATATGCTTTGAGCATTGGCGTGGCAACCTTGTTAGATGCGGAAGAAGTGATGATTCTCGCCACCGGTCATCAAAAAGCCCTCGCGGTACAAGCAGCGGTTGAAGGTTCTGTAAACCACTTATGGACGGTGACCGCATTGCAGCTGCATCGACACTTTATTTTGGTGTGCGATGAAGCGGCACAACAAGAGCTAAAAGTGAAAACGGTAAAATATTTTAATGAATTGGAACAACACGCGATCCATAGCGTGCTCTCATAATCTCACAACACCGCACGAAAGTGCGGTTATTTTTTAACAGATTTTTAGGAAGGGAATATGAAATACGCATTAACGAACTGTGTCATTTACACAAAATATGATGTGCTGCGCGATTACGCGGTAGTGATTAACGGCGAAATCATTGATGCCGTAATTCCGCAAAATGAACTGAATTCAGATATTAAAACCATTGATTTACAAGGTAATAATTTAACCGCGGGCTTTATTGATCTACAACTTAATGGCTGTGGCGGCGTGATGTTTAACGATCAAACCAGTGTGGAAACTTTAGAAATTATGCAAGCCACCAATTTAAAATCGGGCTGCACCAGTTTTCTCCCGACGTTTATTACAGCGCCCGATGAAAATATCAAAAGTGCGGTCAAGATTATGCGTGATTATTTAAATAAGCATAAAAATCAAGCACTTGGCTTACATATTGAAGGCCCGTTTATTAGCGTAGAGAAGAAAGGAGTACACCGTCCGGAATATATACGTGAAATTACATCGGAAATGAAAGATTTTCTTTGTGAAAATGCTGATGTGATTACGAAAATTACTATTGCAGCTGAAAATCCGACCATTAATTACACACCTGACTTTGTGAAAAGCGGTATTATCGTTTCTGTCGGGCATTCCAATGCAACCTATGAAGTAGCGAAAGAGGCATTCCGCAAGGGCGCAAGTTTTGCTACGCACTTGCACAACGCGATGTCGCCAATCAGTTCCGGTCGTACTATGGGGGTAGTAGGTGCGGTGCTGGATTCCGATGTCTATACGGGAATTATCGTAGATGGCGTACATGTGAATTTCGGTAATGTGCGTATTGATAAAAAGATCAAAGGCGACAAACTTTGTATCGTCACTGACTCTTTAGCCGCCGCCGGTGCCGGCCCTGAATTGGAGCGTTTTACTTTCGTGGGGAAAACTATTTATGTGAAAAACGGACGCTGTTATGACGCTAACGGCACCATCGCCGGAGCCTCGATTACGATGATGGAATCCGTTAGAAATGCAGTGGAATATGTCGAAATTCCGCTTGCTGAAGCCCTCCGAATGAGTAATCTTTATCCGGCTCGCGCTATCGGTGTGGATAACCGTTTAGGTTCCGTGGAAAAAGGCAAAGTGGCGAATCTTGCGGTATTTACGGCAAATTATGAAGTGATTGGCAGCGTGTTAAATGGGGAATGGAAGCCAAATTAGGCTTTCAATGCGGTGCTAAAATTGGATCACAATTTTGCAAAGCACTTAAGGTTTGTTTTGTCTTCTTAATCCGGCTTTAGAGCCGGATTATTTTTTGGCGTTCTACTTTAATAAGAATAATTTTTATCTATAATATAAAAACCAAGTTTATTAGTAGGAGAACAGTAATGGCAAAGGATGAAGTAGGACACAATTTTTTAGCCCGTTTGGGTAAAACCCGTTTACGTCCGGGGGGTAAAAAAGCAACGGATTGGTTAATTGCAAATGGTGATTTCAATCAAAACAAAAAAGTTCTGGAAGTCGCCTGCAATATGGGTACGACCGCAATTGGGCTTGCAAAACGGTTTGGTTGCCATATTGAAGGCGTGGATTTGGACGAAAATGCCTTGGAAAAAGCCAAAGCCAACATTGCGGCAAACGGCTTGCAAGATAAAATTCATGTGCAGCGTGCCAATGCAATGAAATTACCTTTTGCAGATGAAACTTTTGATATCGTGATTAACGAAGCAATGCTGACAATGCTACCGGTGGAAGCGAAAAAGAAAGCGATTACAGAATACTTCCGCGTATTAAAACCGGGTGGTTTTTTGCTTACGCACGATGTGATGTTGGTTGGTGACGACCATCAGGTGATTCTTGAAAATATGCGCAAAGCGATTAACGTGACGGTGACGCCATTAACGAAAGAGGGCTGGAAAGCGCTTTTTCAAGCGAGCGGTTTTCGCAACGTGGATACGTTTTCGGGCGAAATGACCTTGCTTTCACCAAAAGGCATGATTTACGACGAAGGCGTTTTAGGCACGTTGAAAATCATCAAAAATGCAATGAAAGCGGAAAACCGAGAGCAATTTATACGTATGTTCAAAACCTTTAATGATCCTGAACATAAATTGCATTTTATTGCGGTTTGCAGCCAAAAATAAATGCATCGATAATATTGACCTTCAATGAACTTTGTTTTGAGCACCGCATTGAAGGTATGAAAAAGGCGAATCTTTCGATTCGCCTTTTATCATTAGTTTTTATCTGGTTTACCAATTACCAGAATACACGCATACCTACACCGATAGCTTTATCATCTTTTTTACCGTTATAAGTGTAGTGCGCACCAGTGTATTCTTTAGTACGTAAGTATTTGCCTTCTAAGAATACAACAACTTGTTTATGAAGTTTGTAGTCTGCGCCAAGTAAGAAACCGTGAGTTTTTTGTTTTTTCACTTCATCAGTTTTTACACGTTCATAAAGATAGTTACCATAAACTTTAGATTTTGCTAGGACTTGGTATTCGAAACCTGGTGAAACATAGAATTTATCTGTTTTGTCGTTACCTTCTTTCTCATGTGCGTAACCAAAATCACCAAGTAATTTGAAATCACCGAATTTGTAGCTTAAAGATGCTAAGTAACCGTCTTTACGATGAGATGCGTTTGAGCCGGTTTCATAATTTGTATGACCATATGCGAAACGAACATCGTAGTCATTTTGTGCGTAGAGTGCACCTACACCAAACGCGCCTTTGATACCAACTCTAAGCGGTCTACCTTTCTCATCATGTTTTTGACCAAAATTGTAGTTTGCGCTTACTTGTAAACCTTCAACACCTTTATAGTCATAACGTACTACGCCGGTACCTGAAGTCGGGATGTACTTACCTTTTGGTACGATACCGTATTCGTAATCGTTAGATTGACTTAAATCATCAGCGATAGTAAGTTGACGACCGAAAGTGATATCACCGGTTGCTTTACTACCTAAACCGACATAAGCACGTTTGGTGTAAATGCTACCAAATTCATCGCGAGATTCAGTATCATCAAAACGGAACTCTAAACGACCTAATGCATAGAAATCGTTATCTAGGTTATGTTTAACGTTTAAACCGAAACGTGAACCTGCGTTACGTAATGCAGAATTTGTTGTTTTTGTGGAAACCCCGGCTGCGTTAGTTTTTTTAACGCTACCTTTTTCCATAATCACACGAAGAGAACCGTTTAATTCAACTTTAGTTCCTTCATTTTCATAAACGACTGCTGCGTTTGCTGCTGATGCGGCAAATGCACCTACGATTAATGCTGCTAGTGTTTTTTTCATAATTGTTATTCCTTATTGGTGTATTAACGACCAAGATTGAACTTTTTCTTACTGAAAATGTCAACCGCCTAAATGGACGGTCCGAATCATTACAAAAAGCTATTTTTATGTCAACGGAAAACGCTTACAATTTTTCAAATATCAGATCAAGATCACATTTTTTATGCAGTAAAACCTAAAAAGATACGTTGATGTTGAAAAAATTCTCCAAAAAAGCAAGAGTCGCTAAAGTAACAGCGCTCTTACCATTAAGAAAAACTTCAGTCATCATATTTAATTTTCTATATTTAATTTTCTATGTAACCCACATCTTCTAAAGTCGGATTTTCTGCCCCTTTTTTGGCCAATTCGTCGCAAATCTCATTTTCACGATGCCCGGCATGGCCTTTTACCCATTCCCAATGAATTTGGTGACGCGAAATCTCAGCGTCCAATGCGGTCCACAAGTCTTGGTTTTTGACAGGTTTGCCTTGGCTTGATTTCCAATTATTTTTTTTCCAATTAAAAATCCATTGTGTAATGCCGTTTTTCATATACTGGCTGTCGCTATAAAGGGTAATGTGACAAGGTTCTTTCAAACTTTTTAACGCTTCGATGACAGCGCGTAATTCCATTCGGTTGTTGGTGGTTTTGAAGTAACCTTTGGAAAGGTGCTTTTCGTGTTGTTTATAACGAAGTACGACACCGATGCCGCCTGCTCCCGGGTTACCTAAGCAAGAGCCGTCGGTAAAAATTTCAATCTGTTTTTGCATAACAAAATGGTTGTTGTGTAAAATGGCGCACATTTTAATGGAAAGGCATAGGTTGAACAAATGATAAATCCGACTCGCCAGATTGTGCTTGATACGGAAACCACGGGGATGAACCAGCTCGGTGCCCATTACGAAGGGCACGGTATTATTGAAATCGGTGCGGTAGAATTGGTTAATCGTCGTTACACCGGCAATAATTTTCATATTTATATTAATCCGAATCGCCCGGTGGATCCGGAGGCGATCAAAGTTCACGGTATTACCGATGAAATGCTTGCGGATAAACCGGAATTTAAAGCCGTCGCACAGGAATTTTTAGATTATATTAAAGGCGCCGAATTGTTAATTCATAACGCGCCCTTTGATGTGGGCTTTATGGATTATGAATTTCGTAAAATTGGCTTGGATGTGAAAACCACAGATGTTTGCGTGGTGACAGATACCTTGCAAATGGCGCGCCAAATGTATCCCGGTAAACGCAATAATTTGGATGCATTATGCGATCGTTTGGGCATTGATAACAGCAAGCGTACCTTGCACGGCGCGTTGCTGGATGCGGAAATTTTGGCAGACGTTTATCTTTCCATGACCGGCGGACAAACCAGTTTGTTTGCAGAAGAAGATGAGGACGTACCTGTGATTATCGTTGCAACGGAAGAAAATAAAATCGAACCGGAGCCGAATGCAGTCGTTTTTTCCGATAATTTAAATGTGTTACGACCTAATGAAGGCGAGATTCAGGCACATTTGGAATTATTAAAAATGATTAATAAAAAAAGTGGCGGAAAATGCGTGTGGGATTTACGAATGAATGATGAGCCCGTGCATTAAATAAACATCCGAAGTTGAAATCGAAAAAAAAGATTGACGAGATAACGGGCGGTCATTATGATACGCAGCACTTAAACGGAGTGGTAGTTCAGCTGGTTAGAATACCTGCCTGTCACGCAGGGGGTCGCGGGTTCGAGTCCCGTCCATTCCGCCAATTTTTGTTTACTCCTTAATCTTGAGTTCGTTAAGTCGAACATCAACATAAAATCTGCGGAGTGGTAGTTCAGCTGGTTAGAATACCTGCCTGTCACGCAGGGGGGCGCGGGTTCGAGTCCCGTCCATTCCGCCAATCCTTTAAATGTAAAATCGCACCTAAGAGGTGCTTTTTTTATGTCCGGTGTCAAATCATTTTTTACCAACCCGCTAACTTCCGCTATAATGGCGCCCATTTTTTTTGCAAGATAGAGATTTTTTATGACAACTCCCGTTGTAGCTCTTGTGGGGCGCCCGAATGTGGGAAAATCTACCTTATTTAATCGTCTCACCCGCACGCGTGATGCTTTGGTAGCCGATTTTCCCGGCTTAACGCGCGATCGTAAATACGGTCATGCGCACATCGCCGGACACGAATTTATCGTAATTGATACTGGCGGTATTGACGGCACGGAGGAAGGCGTAGAAGAAAAAATGGCCGAGCAGTCTTTGCTCGCCATTGAAGAGGCGGATGTCGTACTTTTCCTGGTGGATGCTCGCGCCGGCTTAACCGCGGCAGATATCGGCATCGCGAATTATTTGCGTCAACGCCAAAATAAAACCACTGTGTTGGTAGCAAATAAAACCGACGGCATTGATGCAGATTCCCATTGTGCCGAGTTTTATCAATTAGGATTAGGTGAAATCGAACAAATCGCCGCCTCTCAAGGTCGCGGCGTCACACAGTTAATGGAACAAGTTCTGGCACCGTTCGCCGAACGCTTGGAAAGCGCGGACGAAATCGAGCCGACTTCCGAAGACGCGCAAGACGAATGGGAACAAGCGCTTGATTTTGACTTCGCCGAGAGCACCGCATTGATTGACGAAGCATTGGAAGATGAAGCGGAAGAGCAAGATAAAAATATCAAAATTGCCATCGTAGGGCGCCCGAATGTGGGTAAATCCACCTTAACCAACCGGATTCTCGGCGAAGATCGCGTGGTTGTGTACGATTTGCCGGGCACTACACGTGACAGTATTTACATTCCGATGGAACGCGACGGACAAGCATATACCTTAATCGATACTGCCGGCGTACGTAAACGCGGTAAAGTGCATCTTGCGGTGGAAAAATTCTCCGTCATCAAAACCTTACAAGCGATTCAAGACGCCAATGTCGTATTATTGGTGATTGACGCGCGCGAAAATATTTCTGATCAAGATTTATCTTTACTCGGCTTTATTTTGAATGCCGGACGTTCTCTGATCATCGTCGTGAACAAATGGGATGGGCTCGATCAAGACGTGAAAGAGCGGGTGAAGTCCGAACTTGATCGGCGCCTGGATTTTATTGATTTTGCCCGTGTACATTTTATTTCGGCCTTGCACGGTAGCGGCGTCGGCAATCTGTTTGATTCCGTTAAAGAGGCTTACGCTTGTGCCACGCAAAAAATGACCACTTCAATGTTAACGCGCATTTTGCAAATGGCGACGGATGAACATCAACCACCAATGGTAGCCGGTCGTCGCATTAAACTGAAATATGCGCATCCGGGCGGTTACAATCCGCCGATTATTGTGGTGCATGGTAATCAAATGGAGAAATTGCCGGATTCTTACAAACGTTATTTATCCAACTATTATCGTAAAAGTCTGAAAATTATCGGCTCGCCGATTCGTTTGTTGTTCCAAGAAGGCTCGAATCCGTTTGCCGGACGCAAAAATAAACTTACGCCGAGTCAATTGCGTAAGCGTAAGCGGTTAATGAAGTTTATTAAGAAGTCAAAAAGATAGGTGAAAATGCGGTCGAGTCGGGCCGCATTTTTTATCGCTGTGAACCTTCAAAACAGCACCGCATTGGCGGGCTTTCAATGCGGTGCTATTTTACAACCCCAGCGTTTCTTTGACGAAAGGGATGGTTAGATTGCGTTGCGCTTGCAAGGAAGCTTTGTCAAGTTTTGCTAAAGTTTGCAACAAAGTATGCATATCGCGATCCAGCCGTTTTAGCAAAAATTGCGCCGTTTCCGCTGGTAACTCAATACCGCGCCGACGCGCATTCTCTTGCAGCACCTCAAGTTTTTGTGTGTCCGTTAGGGGCGTAAGTTGATAAATTTCGCCCCATTTTAAGCGCGACGCCAAGTCCGGCAATTGCACCTTCAGAGCAGAAGGCGAAACTGTGGCGCTGATCAATAAAAGTGTTCGCCCGCCGGCTTTGATGCGATTGAATAAATCAAATAATGCCATTTCCCATTCCGCTTCACCAATGACGGCTTGCAAATCGTCCAAACACACCAATTCTTGTTGCTCTAAATTTTCTAGTACGGCCGGGGAAAAATAGTGCGATTTATTTAATGGCACATAAATCGCTGCGCGTTGTTCGTTTAAATATTGGTTGCACAGTGCGCACAACAAATGGCTTTTACCGCAGCCAGGCGCGCCCCAAATATAAAAAAATTGCTGTTGAATTTGTTGCCAATTTTGGTGTAGCGAATTCAGCAACAACAGATTGTTGTTGGCGTAAAAATTCTCGAATGTGTGCTCATCGATTTGATGAATGGGCAAGGACAATTGCTGATTCAAAGTGATAACGTTTTTGTTTAGGAAAAAGAAAAGGGCTAAATTAGCAGAATTTAGCCCTAATTTTTGTGGGTCATTCTACTTCATTTTTGGCTTTTGGCAAAATTAAGTTCAGCACGATGGCGACGATGGCACATAGGCTGATACCTTTTAAGGACACCACATCACCAACGTTTACAAACATATTGCCGATGCCGAATGTCATCACCACGGAAATGATGCAGAGATTGCGCGGCTCGGTGACATCCACTTTGCCTTTAATCAGCGTGCTCATGCCCACCACGGCGATAGAACCGAAGACTAACATCATAATGCCGCCCATCACGATCGTCGGAATGGTGGAAAGGAAGGCGCCCACTTTGCCACAGAAGGAAATCGCAATCGCCCACACGGCCGCCCAAGTCATAATGTTCGGATTGAAGTTGCGTGTCAGCATGACCGCGCCGGTCACTTCGGCGTAAGTGGTATTTGGCGGGCCACCGACTAGAGAGGCTGCAGCGGTCGCGACGCCGTCGCCCAGCAAGGTGCGATGTAGGCCCGGTTTTTTCAGGAAGTCTTTGCCGGTAACCGAGCTAATCGCCATAATGCCACCCACGTGTTCCACCGCCGGCGCGATGGCGATCGGTAACATATAAAGTATCGCTTCAAGATTAAATTCCGGTTTGGTGAGTTTCGGCAGTTCGAACCAAGGGGCGTCAATCACCGGTTGGAAATTGATTAAGCCTAAGAACAAGCAAAGAATATAGCCCGCGCTGATACCAAACATAATCGGGATAAGTTTCATCAAACCTTTAGCGAATACGGCGACGGCCAGTGTAACGGTTAAAGTAACCATTGAGACCAGCACCGCATTGTTATAGTCGTAAGCGCTATCTTTACCCAGTGCCATATTCACCGCTACCGGTGCTAAACCCATACCGATAATGATAATCACCGGGCCGACCACAACCGGCGGGAAAATACGCTCAAGGGCTTGGCTACCGCGGATTTTTACTAATGCGGAAAGCGCGAAGTAAACAAGACCGGCACAGGCTAAACCACCCATGGTGGTTGGAATGCCCCAGGTTTGCACGCCGTATTGAATGGGCGCAATAAAAGCGAAGGAAGAAGCGAGAAAAATCGGCACTTGTTTGCCTGTGCAAAGTTGGAACAGCAAAGTGCCGATACCGGCGGTGAGTAGTGCGGTGTTGGAATCAAGGCCGGTGATTAACGGCACCAGTACCAGTGCACCGAAAGCCACGAAGAGCATTTGTAAACCCACGAAAGATTGTTTGGCAATGCTTTGTGTTTCTTCCGGTTGCGCCGGTGCGGTTTGGTTTTGTTGGTTCATTTTAGTTTCAACTCTCAGTTTGAATTAACTTGAAAAGGGCGGTTTGTTTCGATGATGTTTTTTAGCATGTCAGTTTTCCGCCCGAAAAAAGACGGCTCGCAAGCCGTCTCGTTGTATCAGGAACAAAAGTTATTTTGTTCCGAAAATTTTATCGCCCGCATCGCCCAAGCCCGGGATGATGTAGCCGTGCTCGTTTAAGTGATCATCAATCGAAGCGCAATAAAGTTCGATATCCGGATGTGCTGCTTCTAGTGCTTTTATTCCTTCCGGTGCGGCGACAAGCACCAATACTTTGATGTGTTTGCAGCCTTTGGCTTTTAATAGATCAAGCGTAGCGATCATCGAACCGCCGGTGGCTAACATGGGATCAACCACGATGGCAAGACGTTCGTCCAAATCGCTGGCGAGTTTTTGAAAGTAAGGTACCGGCTCAAGGGTTTCTTCGTTACGATAAATCCCAACGACGCTGATGCGCGCACTTGGAACGTGTTCCAATACGCCGTCCATCATACCGAGGCCGGCGCGTAAAATCGGCACGACGGTAACTTTCTTGCCTTTAATGCGGTCGATTTCGACGGGGCCGTTCCAACCGTCAATGGTCACTTTTTCGGTTTCCAAATCAGCGGTAGCTTCATAGGTTAATAAACTGCCGATTTCTGTTGCCAATTCGCGAAATTTTTTGGTATCGATTTCAGCCTCACGCATTACACCCAATTTATGCTTTACCAACGGGTGTTTGACTTCAACAAGTTTCATAATTTGCCTCTTAACTGCTTGGGAATAGATAAATGTGCCGATTAAAAATAAAATCGCGGAATTCTAAATCGGAAAATCGAAAAATACCAGCGGTTTATATATAAAAAATGGCATATAAAACCTTATTTTTTCTGTATAGAAAGAGGTTGAGCTTGGTTTTTTATCGCGGAATTAAATCGAATATCCGAATTGTTAATTAAACTTTGACAGAGATCACTAATTAGAGTTAAAGACGTTGTGTTTCTTTTCCGCGCAACTAGAATGAAATCATTAGAATTGCTTCAATAAAAGCGCAAAAAACAGCCAAAAATTCAATTTCCTATTCAACGTGAAACGGTGCAGACACAAATTCAATTTTTGCGTGGTTCTGACACGGTAAATTACGGTGATATCGGTGAGGAGCTTGGCACACAGGATGCGTTCTCGTTGAACCGTTGTTGGCACTGTCGTGAGTTGGAATCATTCGAACGGCTCGCTATTTGGTCAATGCGGTGCTGAAACAGAAGTACGATCAACAGGTGATGGATAACAGGCCTTATTGAATAGCCTTCATTGTAATAATTATCTTGCGCCGGATTATGAAGGCGACGTCCTTGCTCCGAATTGGCGCAAAAAACTCGCACAATCTTTAGAATTTATTTTTAGCAACGAATCATTACAAACCTTCTTTGCGTGAATCAACTCATCGCGCAAAGCGTAAGGAGATGCCATGACACATGCAACGACACAAGCGATTATCGATAGTTTTTTTGATGCTACCAACGGCGATCCTTTCGCTACACTAGGTATGCATGAAACCGAACTCGGCATTGAGGTTCGCGCACTTTTGCCGGATGCGGATCATGTAAGCGTTATTGCGTTTGAGTCCGGTGAGCGCGTAGCGGAATTAGATCGCTTGGATGAACGTGGTTTTTTTTCCGGCGTGATCCCAAATTGCCGTGAGTTTTTTGCCTATCAATTACAGGTTTCATGGGGGCTCGAAGGACAAATAGTGGAAGATCCGTACCGTTTTCATCCGATGCTTGATGATCTTGAGCAATGGCTGCTTTCCGAAGGTTCAATGCTTCGTCCTTATGAAGTGCTCGGCGCACATTTTATGGAATGCGACGGTGTAAGCGGAGTGAATTTTCGTTTATGGGCACCGAATGCGCGACGGGTTTCCATCGTAGGCGATTTTAATTATTGGGACGGTCGGCGCCACCCGATGCGGTTTCACGCAAAAAGCGGCGTGTGGGAATTGTTTCTACCGAAAGCCAGTTTGGGGCAGCTTTATAAATTTGAACTTATTGATTGCCACGGCAACCTTCGCTTGAAAGCCGATCCTTATGCTTTCAGTTCGCAGCTTCGCCCGGATACCGCTTCGCAAATCAGCGCTTTGCCAAATGTGGTGGAAATGACGGAACAACGTCGTGAAGCGAACCAAGCGAATCGGCCGATTTCCATTTATGAAGTGCATTTAGGTTCATGGCGCCGCAATTTAGAAAATAATTTCTGGCTTGATTACGATCAAATCGCTGACGAACTCATACCTTACGTGAAGGATATGGGATTTACGCATATTGAATTTTTACCGCTTTCTGAGTTCCCGTATGACGGTTCTTGGGGTTATCAACCGCTCGGACTGTATTCACCGACCAGTCGTTTCGGTTCGCCGGAAGGCTTTCGTCGTTTAGTCCAACGGGCCCATGATGCGGGGATTAACGTTATTTTAGATTGGGTGCCGGGCCATTTTCCAAGCGACACTCACGGACTTGTCGCCTTTGATGGCACCGCGTTGTATGAGCACGCCGATCCGAAAGAAGGTTACCATCAAGATTGGAACACGCTGATTTACAATTACGGCCGCCATGAAGTGAAAAATTTCCTTTCCAGTAATGCGCTGTATTGGTTGGAACGTTTCGGGGTGGACGGCATTCGCGTGGATGCGGTGGCGTCAATGCTCTACCGTGATTACAGTCGTGCGGAAGGTGAGTGGATTCCAAATCAATACGGCGGACGCGAAAATTTGGAAGCCATCGAATTTTTAAAACATACCAACTGGAAAATTCACAGCGAAATGGCGGGGGCAATTTCTATCGCGGAAGAATCGACTTCTTTTGCGGGCGTCACCCATCCGAGCGAACAAGGCGGGCTCGGTTTCAATTTCAAATGGAATATGGGATGGATGAACGACACCCTTTCCTATATGAAACTCGATCCGATTTATCGCCAATATCACCATAATAAAATGACTTTCGGCATGGTCTATCAATACAGCGAAAACTTCGTATTGCCGCTTTCTCACGACGAAGTGGTACACGGCAAATGCTCATTACTCGGCAAAATGCCGGGCGATGCGTGGCAAAAATTCGCTAACTTGCGGGCTTATTACGGCTATATGTGGGGCTACCCGGGTAAAAAATTACTGTTTATGGGCAATGAATTTGCACAAGGGCGCGAATGGAATCACGAAGAAAGTTTGGATTGGTTTTTGTTAGACGAAAACATCGGTGGTGGTTGGCACAAAGGCGTGTTGAAATTGGTGAAAGACTTGAACCGTATTTACCAACAAAATCGCCCGCTTTTCGAACTTGATAATTCGCCGGAAGGCTTTGATTGGCTTGTGGTGAACGATGCTGCGAATTCTGTCTTCGCTTTTGAGCGCAGAAGCTGCGATGGCGAACGTATTATCGTAATCAGTAACTTCACGCCTGTCCCGCGCCACAAGTACCGCATTGGTGTGAATATCGCCGGTAGCTATGAAGAAATTTTGAATACCGATTCGATGTATTACCAAGGATCCAATATCGGTAATTTCGGTGAAGTACGAACTGAAGATATGGAAAGCCATGGGCGCAAACATTCCATTTCCGTTTCCATTCCGCCGTTGGCGACGGTCTATTTAAAATTGAAAACGGAATAAATCGTTCTATTTCTCTGCGAAAGATTGAATTTTTATTCCTTTGTAAACAGCAAAAACCGCCACAAAACGGTTACGGGAAGAATTGCAAAGCGATCATGAGATCGCCGATTAGCACCGCATTGAAGCCCCGTGTGGCAAGGGTTCAATGCGGTGCTCAAATCACACTTCGCCTTCAATGCCGCTTTCTGAGAACAGAGAGAAAATTAAAGTGCGAAGCAATATGGCGAGATAACGATGTTCAACATTTACGATAACGGCACGGCATTTCCACCGGGCTATTCAAAAATAGTTAAAAACGGCGAACAAATCGCTAATTTTGCATTGTTTTCTGCGGCGGCGAGCCGTGTTGAACTTTGCTTATTTAGCGGCGAAAAGGAAATCCGTTTTCCGATGATTCGTACGGAAAATGTGTGGCATTTGGCGCTAACCGGCGTGGAAATCGGCACGGAATACGGTTTTCGTGTTTACGGTGAATATGCCAATCCGCAGAAATTGATGCTCGATCCTTATGCAAAAGCGGTAACTCATAAGCCTGATTTAACGACGGAGGAAAGTCGTTCTTGGTTTTTAATGAACGATAATCGTGACAATGCCCACCTTGCACCAAAAGCGGTCGTAATTTCGGAAGATTTCGATTGGTCCGGCGACAGCGCACCGAATACGCCGTGGGCGCAAACTATCCTGTATGAACTGCATGTGAAGGGATTTAGTCAGCTCAACGACAACATTCCGGCGGCGCTACGCGGTACTTATGCAGGGTTAGCTCATCCGGTGAATCTGGCTTATTTGCAAGCGCTTGGCGTGACGGCCGTTGAATTATTACCGGTCAATTTTTTTGTGGATGAGCCGCACTTACAAGAAAAAAATTTGCAAAATTATTGGGGATATAATCCGCTTGCCATGTTCGCCGTAGAGCCGAAATATGCCTCAAGCGAAAATCCGCTTGTTGAATTTAAAGCGATGGTAAAAGCTTTACACGGTGCGGGTATTGAAGTCATTTTGGATGTGGTATTTAACCATTCCGCCGAATCGGAGCAAGGTTATCCGACTTTTTGTCAACGCGGAATTGACGATCAAACATACTATTGGCGCAATGATAGTGGGCATTACATTAACTGGACGGGTTGCGGCAATATGCTCAATCTCTCTTCCGGAGTGGGGCGTAAATGGGTGGTAGATTGCTTGCGTTATTGGGCGGAACAATGCCGCGTGGACGGTTTCCGTTTTGATTTGGCCTCGGTGCTTGGACGCGATAAGCCCGATTTTAATGCACAAGCGCAGCTTTTTAGCGATATTCGGAACGAGCCGGGTTTGCAGCGCGTGAAACTGATTGCCGAGCCTTGGGATATCGGGCATTACGGTTATCAGGTGGGTAATTTCCCAAGTTATTTTGCTGAGTGGAATGATCGTTTTCGTGATGATCTTTGTCGTTTTTGGTTATGGAAAAGTGGCGACGTAGGCGCGTTTGCCGAGCGTTTTGCCGGTTCCGCTGATTTGTTTAAGAAAAACGATCGTTTACCGCACTCGACGCTTAATTTTATTACCGCTCATGATGGCTTTGTTATGCGTGATTTGGTCAGTTATAACGAAAAACATAATGAGGCTAATGGTGAAGAAAACCGTGACGGGAGAAATGAAAATTACAGCTACAACCACGGGGTAGAAGGTTCAACGGAAAATTTGTCTAGAAGCGAAAGAAATACAATAGAAAATGACCGTTTATTCGCCCAATGCGGTTTGTTGATGAGTTTATTGCTTGCTAATGGCACGCCTATGTTGCTGGCCGGCGATGAATTCGGTAATACGCAATATGGTAACAACAACGCGTATTGCCAAGACAACGAAATTACTTGGTTGAAATGGGCAGATTTTAATACGGAATTATTTGAATTAACGAAGCAAACGATTGCAGCACGTAAACAGATACAAAGTTTGCAAAACGATGCTTGGTGGTCAAATGAAAATGTCGCTTGGTTTAATCTGCATGGGGAACCGATGCAATTAGCCGATTGGCAAAACCTTGGAGTCAAGGCGTTACAAATTTTATTGGACGCAAAATGGCTTCTTTTAGTTAATGCGAAAGCAGAATCTCAGACTTTCATATTGCCTAGTTGTGCTGTCAGCCAATGGAAAGCCTTGGTAAGGACAACAAACTTAACGTTCATTTCGTCACAGAAAGTGGCGGTTAGCGGTATGGCATTTTGTTTGTTGAATAAAACGGATTGTTGATACAAACGGAGATTTATAATGAAAAGTCCAGACAAATACTCTCTTGTAAAAGATACCTTGGTGCTTATTTTAGCCGGCGGCCGTGGCTCACGACTTCATGAATTAACCGATAAGCGTGCCAAACCGGCCCTTTATTTTGGGGGGAATCGCCGTATTATCGATTTTGCTCTTTCAAATTGTATTAACTCCGGTTTAAACCGTATCGGCGTGGTTACGCAATATGCCGCTCATTCGTTGCTCCGTCATTTGCAAACCGGTTGGTCATTTTTACCGCAAGAACGCGGTGAATTTGTGGATATGCTCCCTGCGCGTCAACAAATTGATGATTCCACTTGGTATCGGGGAACTGCCGATGCGGTGTACCAAAATATGGCAATTATTCGCGATCATTATCGTCCTAAATACATTTTGATTTTGGCCGGCGACCATATTTACAAACAAGATTATAGCGTGATGCTGATGGATCACGTATCCAGCGGTGCTAAATGCACGGTAGGCTGTATTGAAGTGCCGCGTTCCGAAGCCAGCGAGTTCGGTGTGATGGCGGTAAATGAAAATTTAAAAGTAAAAGCCTTTGTTGAAAAACCGAAAGATCCACCGGCAATGGTGGGGAAACCCGATATTTCTTTGGCCTCTATGGGCATTTATGTGTTTGATGCGGATTATTTATATGATTTGCTTGAACGTGAAGTGAACAAGCCAAATAGCAGCCATGATTTCGGCAAGGATATTTTGCCGAAATGTTTGCAAGAAGAGACACTTTATGCGCATCCGTTTAGCCGCTCTTGCATGGGGCGTAATACGGAAGGTGAAATTTATTGGCGTGACGTCGGTACACTTGATAGTTTCTGGCAATCCAATCTCGACCTCGTCTCGGAAAAACCGCAGCTTGATATTTATGATCAAGACTGGCCGATTCGCGGTAATCCGGTACAAGCGTATCCGTCTAAATTTTTTTATAAAGACGCCAGTATTCGTCCGGTAGATAATTCCTTAATCGGCGGTGGTTGTGTGATCACCGATGCGTCGATTAGTTATTCCGTGTTATTTGACCGTATTAAAATTAATGAAGGTTCCCGTATTGATCATTGCGTTGTACTTCCTGAAGTGGAAATCGGCAAAAACTGTATTTTGAAAAACTGCATTATCGATCGTCACTGTGAAATTCCGGACGGTACACAAATCGGCGTTAATCCGGAAGAAGATAAAAAGCATTTCCGTATCAGTTCCACCGGTAAAGTCATTTTGGTGACTCGTCCAATGTTGCAAAAGTTAGCGGGCGAAGAGGTTGTTTCGGAAGCGCATTTGGATTGATAAAGAAAAAGTGCGGTTAATTTCAGAAATCCTTGGAAGCTGACCGTACTTTTTTGTTCTTCTTTAAAGAAAACCTATTCTTCAAGGGTTATTCATAATCATAGGAAATTTTATGAAAGTTTTACACGTTTGTTCGGAGCTTTATCCTTTATTGAAAACAGGTGGACTTGCCGACGTTATTGGTGCCTTACCCTTTGCGCAAAAAATGATAGGAATGGACGTGCGAATTTTATTGCCTGCCTATCCGGCAATTTTTCGTGGTATACCCGAAACCCATGTCGTAGCAGAATTTGATAACTTTGCCGGTCATGTTGTTTTACAGTATGGTGAATATAACGGCTTGGGCGTTTATTTAATAGACGCGCCGCATTTGTATGCGCGCGAGGGGAATCCTTATCACGATGCGGACTACAACGATTACGGCGATAATTATAAACGCTTTGCGCTACTCGGTTGGATCGGAGCGGAATTGGCTACAGGGTTGGATTCTTGGTGGCGTGCGGAAATTGTTCATGGTCACGATTGGCATGCGGGACTCGCTGCCGCTTATTTGGTTAACAAAGGTAAACCGGCCAAATCCGTTTTCACCATTCATAATTTAGCTTATCAAGGACAGTTTGCGCGTCGTCACTTAGATGAAATCGGATTGCCGGAAAGTATGTTTGATATGAACGGATTAGAATTGTTTGGTCAAATTTCTTATTTGAAAGCCGGCTTGTATTATTCCGATGCGGTAACGGCGGTTAGCCCGACTTACGCACAAGAAATTACGACGGAAGAATTCGCGTATGGTTTGCAAGGATTGTTAGGAAGCTTGCGTGAGCAAGGCAAATTAGTCGGCATTTTAAATGGTGTGGACGAACAAATTTGGCATCCAAGCTGCGACGGTTATCTTCAATATCATTACAAACAAAAAACTATGACGGGCAAGAAGAAAAATAAAGCCGAATTACAGGCTTATTTCAATTTGCCGCCAAAAGAAGAGGCGCTGCTGTTTGTGATGGTTACACGTTTAACCGAGCAAAAAGGGATCGATTTATTAATTGAAAGCGCAGACGAGATTGTGGCGCAAGGTGGGCAGCTTGCGTTACTTGGCTCAGGAGCACCGCATTGGGAGGCTGCCGTGCGTGCTCTGGCAGAAGCGTATCCTGAGAATGTTGCGGTAAAAATCGGTTACGACGAGGCGCTTTCTCATTTAATGGTTGCCGGCGGCGATGTGATTTTGGTACCAAGTCGTTTTGAGCCTTGCGGCTTAACTCAGCTCTACGGTTTACAATACGGCACGTTACCCTTAGTGCGAAAAACCGGCGGATTAGCCGATACTGTGGTGAATAGTACCACCGATAGCATTAAGGAACGTACGGCAACCGGTTTTGTATTTCAGCAGGCGAGCGCAACGGATTTAAGGCAAGCCATTCGACAGGCTTTCTCTTTGTGGCAGAAACCGAAAATCTGGTCAATGGTACGCGCTAATGCGATGAGCCAAGATTTCAGTTGGCGCAATGCCGCGCAACATTATCAGGCGTTATATCGTCGTTTATAATTTGTTGCTTGCACCGCTTGAAAATTTTTTTATCAAGCGGTGCAAATTTAATTGTTTTTTGGCGAATAAAGTCTAAAATTTAGGCGTTTTTTATTGTGGGGCTAACGCTTTATTATTAATAATACGGATGTTAGAAAGCTGGACATTTCCTATATTCTAAAAAATTTGGGGCTTGTGTTGAGCGCCGTTCAATAGGCAAATGGAAGCCTATATCGTTTAGTTATCCCTTTCTCATTTCTTCACTTCTCTCACTGAGGTTCATAACCATGATAATGGATAATTTTGATTCTCCATTCCTATACCATCGTCCTGAAATCAATGTTGAAGCATTGAAAAAATCGATTGTCTATAAACTTATCTTTTCTATCGGTCGCTCTCCGCGTGAAGCGAGTACACGTGACTGGTTGAATGCTACCTTATACGCTGTTCGCGATCTCGTAACGGAAGGTTGGATTTCTACGGCAAGCCAAGCACGCGCAGACGACGTTCGTCGCGTTTATTACCTTTCAATGGAATTTTTAATTGGACGTACCCTTTCTAACGCGTTGATTGCAGAAGGGGTTTATGACATTGCTAAAGAAGCGTTGCAAGAAATGAATGTCGATTTGGAAGATATCATTGCCAAAGAAGTGGATCCTGGTTTGGGTAACGGTGGTTTAGGGCGTCTTGCGGCCTGTTTTATGGATTCCATCGCAACGCTTTGTTTACCGGGAATGGGCTACGGTATCCGTTATGAATACGGAATGTTCCGTCAAAAAATTGAAAACGGCGAACAAGTCGAACGCCCGGATGACTGGTTGGAAAAAGGCGCACCTTGGGAATTTATGCGTCCGTCTAAGCGTTTTAGAGTGGCATTCGGTGGTGGCATTCATTTTGAAGGTAAAAAATGTATATGGGAGCCGCAAGAAAAAGTAACGGCGCTTGCGTACGATCAAATGATTCCTGGCTATGAAAACAATTCAGCAGCAACCTTGCGTTTATGGTCTGCCCATGCGGAAGAAACCTTTAATCTTGCCGAATTTAACCGCGGCGAGCATTTGGCTGCAATGGAAGCACGTTCCGCCAATAAGAACCTTTCACGCGTGCTTTATCCGGACGATTCTACTTGGAATGGCCGTGAATTGCGCTTGCGCCAAGAGTACTTTCTTGTTTCGGCATCGCTTCAAGACATTATTCGTCGTCACAAACGTACCCACGAGAATTTAGAAAACTTGGCGGACAAAGTGGCAATTCACTTGAACGATACGCATCCGGCTCTAGCGATTCCCGAACTGATGCGCGTATTGATTGATGAGGAAGGTTTCGAATGGCAAAAAGCGTGGGATATGACTCGCCGTATTTTCTCCTACACTTGCCACACATTGATGTCGGAAGCATTGGAAACTTGGCCAGTGGAAATGATGGCGAAGGTGTTACCACGCCATTTGCAAATGATTTTCGACATTAACGATCGTTTCTTGGAATATGTGCGTACTCATATCACGACAGATAACGATTTTATTCGCCGCGTATCGCTTATTGAAGAAGGCCATCAACGCAAAGTGCGTATGGGCTGGTTGTCGGTGGTGGGTTCCCATAAAATCAACGGTGTGGCGGCAATCCACTCTGATTTAATGGTCACCTCTACTTTTGCCGACTTTGCGCGTATTTACCCGGAACGCTTTACCAATGTGACGAACGGCATTACTCCGCGTCGTTGGTTAGCGGTGGCGAATCCGGCATTGGCAGCTTTGTTCGATAAATATATTGGTAACGAATGGCGTTGCGATTTAAGCCAAATTAAAAAATTGGCAACCGTAGCGCACGATAAAACTTTTAAAGAAGCGATCGCTGATATTAAACACGCTAATAAAATTAAACTTGCCGACTATGTGAAACGTGAACTTGGCATTGAGCTTGACCCCAATGCGGTGTTCGACGTGCAGGTGAAACGTATCCATGAATATAAACGGCAGATATTAAATGTATTGCACATTGTGGCACGCTACAATGCGATGCTTGCCGACCCTGAAAAAGATTGGCAACCGCGAGTATTTATTCTTGCCGGGAAAGCAGCTTCTGCCTACTACGCGGCGAAACAAACCATTCACTTGATTAATGATGTTGCTAACGTAATTAACAATGATGAACGTTTACGTGGTCGATTAAAGGTAGTATTTATTCCGAATTACAGCGTGAGTTTGGCACAGTTAATTATTCCGGCTGCAGATATTTCCGAACAAATTTCTTTGGCCGGTACGGAAGCCTCCGGTACCAGTAATATGAAATTTGCTCTTAACGGCGCATTAACCCTTGGCACGCTCGATGGTGCAAATGTAGAAATTTTGGAAAACGTGGGTGAAGAGCATATTTTCATTTTCGGTAACACGGTGGAACAAGTAGAAGAGTTACGTCGTGGCGGTTATCGTCCGTTCGAATATTACCAACACGATGCGGAACTCCGTGCCGTGGTTGATCAGATTATTTCCGGCGTATTCTCTCCGGAAGAACCGCAGCGTTATTTACAATTGCTGCAGGGTTTACAATATCATGATTACTACCAGGCGTTTGCGGATTTTCGCAGCTATGTCGATGCGCAAAAATTGGTGGACGAGAAATACAAACAGCGTGATCAATGGATCGAAAGTACGATTCAAAATATTATCAATATGGGATTTTTCTCGTCGGATCGGACGATTTTGGAATATGCAAAGAATATTTGGAAAGTCGAGCCGATTAAACTCAACTGATAAAAATCCCCAAAAGGGGATTTTTTGTTTTTTTTGAATGCCGGTATAAAATTTATGCAGTAAAAAACCGCTCCGAAGAGCGGTTAGTTTTTTTAAAGGTTTTGATTAACCTTTGTAGTTGTAAATATGTGCAACTAAGTCTAATACTTTGTTTGAATAACCGGTTTCGTTATCGTACCAAGATACTAATTTAACGAAGGAATCAGTTAATGCGATACCTGCATCCGCATCAAATACGGAAGTTAAGGTACAACCGTTGAAATCGGTGGAAACTACTGCATCTTCGGTGTAGCCTAAAACGCCTTTTAATTCGCCGTTGAAGGTTTTACCTTCCGCTGCATCTTTAATTGCTTGCTTGATTTGTTCGTAAGTTGCAGGTTTTTCGAGGTTAACGGTTAAGTCAACAACAGATACGTTTGGTGTTGGAACACGGAAGGCCATGCCGGTTAATTTACCGTTTAATGCCGGTAATACTTTACCTACAGCTTTTGCTGCACCAGTTGAAGACGGAATGATGTTTTGAGATGCACCACGGCCGCCTCGCCAGTCTTTCGCGGACGGGCCGTCTACGGTTTTTTGAGTTGCCGTAGTGGCGTGAACAGTGGTCATTAAACCGTCTTTAATACCGAAAGTTTCGTGAACAACACGCGCTAAAGGAGCCAAACAGTTTGTCGTACAAGAGGCATTGGAAACAATGTCTTGACCGGCGTATGCGCCGAAGTTTACGCCGCGTACGAACATCGGTGTTGCGTCTTTAGATGGGCCGGTTAATACCACTTTTTTCGCGCCCGCAGTAATGTGTTTACGTGCGGTTTCATCAGTTAAGAATAAACCGGTTGCTTCAACAGCAATATCTACGCCAATTGAACCCCAGTTTAAGTTTGCCGGATCGCGTTCTGAGGTTACGCGGATAGTTTTACCGTTAACAACTAAGTTCCCGTCTTTTACTTCAACGGTTCCGTCGAAACGGCCGTGAGTTGAGTCGTATTTCAACATATAAGCCATATATTCGACATCGATTAAGTCGTTGATACCTACCACTTCGATATCATCGCGTTGTTGAGCTGCGCGGAATACGATACGACCAATACGACCAAAACCATTAATACCAATTTTAATAGCCATAAGATTTTCACCTTTTTTAGTTAAGTTAAACAAAGCATTATGTTCGGGAAATTCATCTATTATCCCGTAAAATACCGCAGCAGATTGTAGCATGGACGTTAGGATAAAACTAGAAATGCGACTTATTTTTGTGATCTAAGTCAAAATCGTTCCGGGTTTTAAAACCTAGCTAAAATTACCCGCACTTTTAATGCTTTTTTCTTAAATAATCGGCATAATAGTCGGTAAATTTTAACGAAAGGTTTAAACAGTGTCTCAAGGCAATTTATATATTCTTTCAGCTCCGAGCGGTGCTGGTAAATCCTCTTTGATTTCCGCCTTATTGGAACGTGATTCCTCCACTCCAAAAATGGTGTCGATATCTCATACCACTCGGGCGCCGCGACCGGGCGAAATTCATGGCGTGCATTATTATTTTGTGTCAAAAGCGGAATTCGAATCTTTAATTGAACAAGATTTGTTTTTAGAATATGCCACGGTTTTCGGCGGTAATTATTACGGTACTTCGTTGCCGGCGATTGAGGAGAATCTAGCGAAAGGTATCGATGTATTTTTAGATATCGATTGGCAGGGGGCGCAACAGATTCGTGAAAAAGTACCTTCTGTAAAAAGTATTTTCATTTTACCCCCGTCTTTGCCGGAACTGGAACGCCGTTTGATTGGTCGTGGGCAAGATAAGGAAGACGTGATTGCTGAACGCATGGCAAAAGCAAAAAATGAAATTTCGCATTATGACGAATATGATTACGTCATTGTGAACGATAATTTCGAGCAGGCGTTAGGCGATTTACAAAGCATTTTGCGTACGGAACGTTTAACTAAAACTTATCAACAAACAGCGAATGCGGTGCTATTAAATCAATTACTGGATAAGTAGTATTAGATTTAGTATCATGGGCCGCTTTGTAGAAAACACTTTAAAAATCGGAGAATAGAATATGGCACGCGTCACAGTGCAAGATGCAGTAGAAAAAATTGGTAACCGTTTTGATTTAATTTTAACGGCTGCACGTCGAGCAAGACAATTACAGTTACATCAACGCGAGCCGTTAGTGCCGGAAGATAATGATAAGCCGACCGTAATCGCATTGCGTGAAATTGAAAAAGGCTTAATTACGAACGATATTATGGATGTGCAAGAGCATCAAGAAATCGTCGCGATTCAACACGCGGAAGAAGCGGCGGTGGCATTGATTACAGAATAAAATAATGACGTTAATTACCGAATAATCAAATAAAAGTGCGGTTGATTTCAACCGCATTTCTTTTCTATCCATTCAACTGAAAAAGTCAGGTGTCCTTTGGAACTGTTTGCAGATTTAGATCGAATCATTCAAGGGTATTTGCCCGCAGATAAAATTGAATTAGTCAAACGCGCATTTGTTATCGCACGCGATGCGCACGAAGGGCAATTTCGCTCAAGTGGCGAACCTTATATTACTCACCCCGTTGCGGTGGCGTCGATTATCGCAGAAATGCATCTGGATCACGAAGCCGTGATGGCGGCCTTGTTGCATGATGTCATTGAAGACACGCCTTACACCGAACAACAGCTGAAACAAGAATTCGGCGCCAGCGTTGCCGAAATTGTGGACGGCGTGTCGAAGCTTGATAAATTAAAATTCCGCACTCGCCAAGAGGCGCAAGTAGAAAATTTTCGTAAAATGATTTTGGCGATGACGCGCGATATTCGAGTCGTATTGATTAAATTAGCCGACCGTACTCATAATATGCGTACACTCGGCGCATTACGCCCGGACAAGCGCCGTCGTATTGCTAAAGAAACGCTGGAAATTTATTGTCCATTGGCGCATCGCTTGGGTATTGAACATATTAAGAACGAATTGGAAGATCTTTCCTTTGAAGCCATGTATCCGCACCGCTATGAAGTGTTGAAAAAGTTAGTGGATACGGCGCGTAGCAATCGTCAAGAATTAATCGAACGCATTTCAAACGAAATTAAAGCGCGCTTGGAAAACGCCGGAATTTTCGCTCGTGTATGGGGGCGAGAAAAACATCTTTACAAGATTTACCAAAAAATGTGTGCGAAAGATCAGGAATTTCACTCCATTATGGATATTTACGCGTTCCGCATTATTGTGAAAAATGCGGACGATTGTTATCGCGTATTAGGACAAATGCATAATCTTTATAAACCGCGTCCGGGTCGTGTAAAAGATTACATTGCGGTGCCGAAAGCTAACGGTTATCAATCTTTGCAAACATCGATGATTGGTCCGCACGGCGTGCCGGTGGAAGTGCACATTCGCACAGAAGAGATGGAACAAGTGGCAGAAATGGGCGTAACCGCCCATTGGGTGTACAAAGAAAGCGGCAAAAATGACAGTACAACTGCGCAAATTCGCGCGCAACGTTGGTTACAAAATCTGGTGGAAATTCAACAAAGTGTCGGCAATTCCTTTGAATTTATCGAAAACGTCAAATCCGAATTTTTCCCGAAAGAAATTTTTGTGTTTACTCCAAAAGGCCGAATCGTTGAATTGCCGAAAGGAGCGACCGCCGTGGATTTTGCTTATGCCGTGCATTCTGACGTGGGGAATAGTTGCGTGGGCGTAACTGTTGAGCACAAACCTTATCCTTTATTCAAAGCGTTAGAGTCGGGCCAAACCGTTAATATTATTACGGATCCGAATGCGCATCCGAAAGCCGCGTGGTTAAATTTTGCAGTTACGGCGCGCGCAAAAACTCGCATTCGCCATTATTTGAAACAACGCTGTAAAGATGATGCGGTGCGACTCGGGGAACGCGAATTGAGCACCGCATTGGAACCGCACGCCTTGGGCGATCTTGCAATGGAGCGAATTCAAAAGGTATTAGACAAACTGAAATTATCTTCGCCGGATGAATTATTACGTGAAATTGGTTTGGGCAATCAACAGGCTGCAGCCATCGCGCATCAATTAATCGGCGAACCGATGAAAGCCAATGGAAATGACCAAGCAACGCCACTTTCAAATACGCTTATTGTTGCGCCGACATTAACGGCAAACGCGCAGTTCGCGCAATGTTGCCATCCGATTCCCGGCGATCCGATAATGGGACAAAGCATGGCAAATCATGGTTTGCTGATTCATCATCAACACTGCGGCAATCTCAAACAAAATCGACACTTGATGCAAGCCAAATGGGAAAACGTGCAAAGTGCGGTCAATTTTGATGCCGAATTGCAAATCGAAATCCTAAATGAACAAAACGCCTTACCGAGTTTAATGACTGCGATTACCGCAAGCGAAAGCGGAATCCAAAATATTTGGACAGAAGAACTTGAGAGCAATTTGCTATTGGTAATTTTGCAAATTAGTGTAAAAGACACCAAACATCTAGCGAATGTTGTTCATCGCATTAAAGGTATCACCGGTGTGGTGAACGTAAAACGTAATATTAACGAATGAATGCACGGCTTCTCAATGCGGTGCCGTTGACAACACTCACCGGTGTGGGCGCAGCGATTTCCGATAAACTTGGTAAACTCGGCATTCATAACTTGCAAGACTTGTTGTTCCATTTGCCGATTCGCTATGAAGATCGTACTCGCATCACGCCGATAGCACAGCTCCGCCCGGAGCAATATTCCACTATTGAAGGCATGGTGCAAACCTGTGAAGTAACTTTCGGTCGCCGCCCCATTTTGTCCGTTGGTTTATCCGATGGCACCTCAAAAATTATGTTGCGTTTTTTCAATTTTAACGCGGGCATGCGCAACAGTTTTCAAATTGGCGAACGCGTGAAAGCGTTTGGCGAAGTAAAGCGCGGCCGCTTTATGGCGGAAATTCACCATCCCGAATATCAAATCGTCCGCGATAATGCACCGCTTGAGTTGGAAGAAACGCTGACACCGATTTATTCGACCACCGAAGGACTCAAACAAAATTTATTACGAAAATTAATGGATCAAGCGTTGGCGCTGCTTGACAACGTGCAGATTGCGGAAATTTTGCCTCATGAATTAAATCCGCATCAGTTCAGTTTAAAAGAAGCGCTTCGTTTACTACATCGTCCACCGCCAGACATTTCGCTTGAAATATTAGAACAAGGCAAGCATCCCGCTCAACAAAGACTGATTTTTGAAGAATTGCTCGCACATAATCTCGCCATGCAAAAAGTTCGATTAGGAATGCAGCAGTTTTTAGCTTTACCTTTGCGTGATCAAACGGATTTAAAACAACGATTTTTAGCCGGCTTATCTTTCCGTCCTACTGAGGCGCAAACGCGCGTGGTCGGCGATATAGAACAAGATCTAGCGAAAAATTTCCCAATGATGCGTCTGGTGCAAGGCGATGTGGGATCCGGCAAAACGTTAGTCGCTGCGTTAGCTGCCTTGACTGCGATTGATAATGGTAAACAAGTGGCGTTAATGGCACCGACAGAAATTTTAGCCGAGCAGCATGCCGATAATTTCCGCCGTTGGTTTGAACCTTTGGGTATCAATGTGGGTTGGCTTGCCGGAAAAGTAAAAGGCAAGGCGCGCCGGGCAGAGCTTGAAAAGATCAAGAGTGGTGCGATGCAAATAGTAGTCGGCACGCATGCGCTTTTCCAAGAGGGCGTGGAGTTCGCTGAGCTTGCCTTAGTTATCATTGACGAACAGCACCGCTTTGGTGTTCACCAACGCTTGATGCTACGCGAAAAAGGAGAAAAAGCAGGATTTTATCCGCATCAACTGATTATGACTGCAACGCCGATTCCGCGAACTTTAGCAATGACGGTGTATGCGGATTTGGATACATCAATTATTGATGAATTACCGCCGGGTCGCTCGCCAATTACTACGGTCGTTATTTCGGAAGACCGTCGTGCCGAAATCGTGGAGCGAGTGAAAGAAGCCTGTGTGAAGGAAAGGCGACAAGCCTATTGGGTATGTACGCTGATTGATGAATCGGAAGTATTGGAGGCGCAAGCCGCTGAAGCTATTTGCGAAGATTTAACGAAAGCTTTGCCGATGTTGAAAATTGGCTTAGTCCATGGGCGCATGAAAGCGCAAGAAAAACAGGTTGTGATGGGACAGTTTAAGCATGCCGAACTGGATGTTTTAGTTGCCACAACAGTCATTGAAGTCGGGGTGGATGTGCCGAATGCGAGTTTAATGATTATTGAAAATGCCGAACGGTTGGGATTATCACAACTTCATCAATTACGCGGACGCGTGGGGCGTGGAAGCACCGCATCTTTCTGTGTTCTGATGTATAAATCGCCGCTTGGAAAAATTTCTCAAAAACGCTTGCAAGTATTGCGCGATAGCCAAGATGGCTTTGTGATTTCGGAGAAAGATTTGGAAATTCGCGGGCCGGGTGAGGTGCTTGGTACAAAGCAAACTGGTGTGGCGGAATTTAAGGTAGCGAATTTAATGCGCGATCGCAAAATGATTCCAATGGTGCAGCATTACGCAAAAATGCTAATTCAGAAATATCCCGATATGGCGGATTGTTTGATTCAACGTTGGCTGAATAATAAGGAAATTTACTCGAACGCTTAAGCGTGCGATCGGTTTTGGAAAAGTTTTATGGTGATAAAAAAACAACCTACGGTACTTTTTTTTGATTCTGGTATGGGTGGATTAAGCGTTTACAAAGAAGCTAAAAAATTGTCACCCGATTGTCATTATTTGTATTGCTTTGACAATGCGGGTTTTCCTTACTCCGAGAAGTCAGAAGAGGAAATTATTGCGCGTACGTTAAATGTCTGTCAGAGCATTAATGAGAAATTTCCGCTTGATGCTATCGTAATTGCCTGTAATACCGCCAGTACCGTCGTATTGTCGCCTCTGCGCGAAAGATTTTCTATTCCGGTAGTCGGTACGGTGCCGGCTATTAAGCCGGCTGCGCAAAGATCACAAACAAAACATATTGGATTATTAGCGACTAAAGGTACCGTAAAACGGGAATATGTAAACAATTTAATTGAGCGTTTCGCACCGCATTGCAAGGTTGAAAAATTAGGCTCGACAATATTGGTGGAAATCGCCGAACAGAAAATTCAAGGACAATCGGTCGATCTTATCGCTTTGAGTAACGAGCTTAAGCCTTGGAAAAATATGGCGGATTTAGATACGATTTGTTTAGGTTGTACGCATTTTCCACTGATTAAAGATGAAATTCAAATTTGCTTGCCGCAAGTGAAAAATTTTATGGATCCTGGCTACGCGATTGCAAAACGTTTAAAACATTTGCTTGAGGACGCTGAAATAAATTCAGAAAAAAGACTGCCGCAAGTTAATCAAGTTTTTAGCACAAAAGAACTGGAAAATCCGGAGAAATTAAAATCAGCGTTATTATTGTGGGGATTTAAGGAATTAAACTTGTTGAATGAGTAAATATTTTATCGTTTTGGTGTTTTTGTAGGCAAAAAGTAAGTTTTTTTCAATTTTTTGTAAAAAGTGCTTGCGCGAGATTTGAAAATTCCTATAATACGCGGCACACAACGACGCATGGTTGTGAAATAGTCA
>NZ_DBHLAM010000027.1:0-7346 GCF_057314195.1 Rodentibacter sp.
TGCGGTAGCATCATTAACTTCTGTGGCTAAACTTCCATTTGCTTACGCGAAAGACGGTATTTCTTACACCTTCTCAATCGTACCAAATGCATTAGGTAAAGATGCAGAAGCACAACGTCGTAACCTTGCGGGCTTAATGGATGGTTACTTCCATCACGAAGCCACTGTTGAAGGAGGTCAACACTTAAACGTTAACGTGTTAAACCGTGAAATGTTGCTAGATGCAATGGATCATCCGGAAAAATATCCGCAATTAACCATCCGTGTATCCGGTTACGCAGTGCGTTTTAACTCTTTAACTAAAGAGCAACAACAAGACGTTATCACCCGTACTTTTACACAATCAATCTAAAACATTGTGATTTTTGACCGCACTTTTGCGGAAGCATAACGATAATGAGCCTGATTTAAGTCAGGCTCATTTTTTATAGGATCAATTTTTGATAGAATTTAGCCGGTTTATTTATGTGAGTTGATTATGTCAGTTTTAGGAAGAATCCATTCTTACGAATCCTGTGGCACGGTAGATGGTCCCGGTATTCGCTTTATTTTATTTATGCAAGGCTGTCTAATGCGTTGCAAGTATTGCCATAATCGAGACACCTGGGACTTGGAAGGCGGAAGAGAAATCACCGTTGAGGAACTAATGAAAGAAGTGGTGACTTATCGCCATTTCATGAATGCAACGGGCGGCGGCGTGACCGCATCCGGCGGTGAAGCGATTCTTCAAGCGGAATTCGTACGCGATTGGTTTCGTGCCTGTAAAAAAGAGGGAATAAATACCTGCTTGGATACCAACGGTTTTGTCCGTCATTACGATCATATTATTGACGAACTATTAGACGTGACCGATCTTGTACTGCTTGATTTAAAAGAACTCAATGATAAGGTTCATCAAAACCTCATCGGAGTACCAAATAAACGCACGCTTGAGTTCGCCAAATATCTACAAAAACGTAACCAACGGACTTGGATTCGCTATGTTGTCGTGCCGGGATATACCGACAATGATCACGATGTACATTTACTCGGGCAATTTATTCAAGGCATGGAAAACATCGAAAAAGTCGAATTGCTTCCATATCATCGTCTTGGCGCGCATAAATGGAAAACTCTCGGATTCGATTATGAATTGGAAGATGTCATGCCGCCGACACGTGAATCTTTGGAGCATATCAAATCCATTCTAGAAAGTTATGGACATACCGTAAAATTCTAAGCGAACAGTCAATTACATCAGATAAAGGAGTAGATAATGAAAAAACTGATTTTAACATCCTCAATTGGCTTACTTGTCGCTTGTAGCGCGCAACCGCCGCATCAAGCCGAAATGCAAGATGTAAAACTGACTCCGCCCACTCAAGATCGCCAAGGCTATGTTCGTTTAGTGAAAAATATCAATTATTACATTGATACCGATTCCATTTGGGTAGATAACGAAGAACCGCAAGAAGTGCATTTCGATGCGGTGGCAAATTTGGAGCATGGTTTATTTGTTTATCCGAAAGAATCCAAACGTTATGCGCGTTCCGTGCGCCAATACAAAATCTTAAATTGTAAAAACTATCGCTTAACCCAAGTGCGTACTGATTTTTATGATGAGTTTTGGGGAGAAGGGTTACGTGCTGCACCGAAGAAACAAGATAAGCACAGCATTCGTTTAACGCCAAATACCACCTTATATAATGCCGCGCAAATAATCTGTGCGAATTACAGCAGAACAAAACACCCGATAAAATAGCACCGCATTAAACGCCGTTTCAATGCGGTGCTATTTTAGAGGTTCAATGGTAATAACAAAAATGGCCGCAAGTAGGCCATTTTTTGTGGCATTTTCAGGCATAAAAAAAGCCCTCTCAACGCTGAGAGGGCAAAGTATATTTGGAGTCATACTATGAGTTGTTACACTAACAAATCAGGTATGCGACGGATTATAATAAGACTTGAAATAAATGCAACATTTTTTTAACAAATCAATTATGCGGATTACGTGTATTGGCATTTACCAAGTTACGCATCAAAAGTGCGTAATCCAAATGAATATCTTGCGGTACGTCTAAAAATACAAAATGTCCGTCTCCTAAAGCCGCTTCAATCGCTTCATTTTTGCGATTTAACATTTTCTCAATTTTAAAATTGATATTACCTTGCGGCGTCATCATTTCCACTTCATCACCAAGCAAAAATTTATTTTTCACAGCAACTTCTGCCATGCCGAGCTCGTTGCGTTTGCCGGTGAATTCGCCAACAAATTGCTGGCGGTCAGAAATGGAGTAGCCGTATTCATAATTTTG
Source organism: Rodentibacter sp. (assembly GCF_057314195.1). Taxonomy (NCBI): domain Bacteria; kingdom Pseudomonadati; phylum Pseudomonadota; class Gammaproteobacteria; order Pasteurellales; family Pasteurellaceae; genus Rodentibacter; species Rodentibacter sp. The sequence goes on from NZ_DBHLAM010000027.1 coordinate 2,295, forward strand.
GTATTCATCGTGCGTATGGCGGCGCAGGAAGCCTTCGGTATAACCACGATGCGCTAAGGATTCCAACGTATCCATCAGGCTTTCGTCGAAAGGTTTACCGGCAGCGGCATCATCGATGGCTTTGCGGTACACCTGAGCGGTGCGGGCGCAATAATAGAAGGATTTAGTGCGACCCTCGATTTTTAAGGAATGTACACCAAGTGCGCTAAGTTTTTCCACATGTTGTACGGCGCGCAAATCTTTTGAGTTCATGAAATAGGTGCCGTGTTCGTCTTCAAAAGCAGTCATCTGTTCGTCGGGATTTTGCGCTTCAGTGTAAAGGAACACTTTATCGGTGGCGGCGCCTTCGCCCAAAGTCGGTGCGATGTTCTTTACTTCAATTTGTTGGCTCGGATCGATTTTCGGCACAATATTGCCCACTTCATCTAATTTGCCTTCTTCTATTTTGTATTCCCAGCGACAGGCGTTGGTGCAGGTGCCTTGGTTAGGATCCCGTTTATTGATGTAACCGGAAAGCAGACAACGCCCGGAATATGCCATGCAAAGTGCTCCGTGCACGAAAATTTCCAGTTCAATATCCGGCACTTGTCGGCGGATTTCGGCGATTTCATCAAGGGAAAGCTCGCGTGACAAAATCACGCGGGTCAAACCCATTTGTTTCCAGAATTTTACCGTTGCCCAGTTCACCGCATTGGCTTGCACGGAAAGGTGAATGTCAATATCGGGGAAGTGTTCGCGCACCAACATAATCAAGCCGGGATCGGACATAATCAACGCATCCGGCTTCATATCGATAACCGGTTGTAAGTCTTTAATAAAGGTTTTCAGCTTGGAATTGTGCGGCGCAATATTCACCACCACATAGAATTTTTTGCCGAGAGCATGGGCTTCATCAATGCCGATTTTTAAATTAGCGTGGTTAAATTCGTTATTGCGCACGCGCAGGCTGTAACGCGGCTGACCGGCATATACCGCATCGGCACCGTAAGCAAAGGCGTAACGCATATTTTTCAAGGAACCGGCAGGGGAAAGTAATTCGGGTTTAAATGAAGTTGTCATAAAAGTCTCTTAGTCTGATTTCAAGTCAGGGGCTTGCCGAGGCAAGCCGTAGTTGGAGTAAATACTTATATTATTACATCGCTAAATTTTAAATTAACTTTTTATTATAGCCTCTCAATACAATTCATTAATTCGGTAATATGTGCGGATAAGGCTGGATTATAATCAATACAATCTAAAGGATTTAATATCCTATGTTTAAATAATTTTGCTTTTTCAAAAGATTTTCTGATTACCGAATCTAAATCACCACTATTCTTTCTAGAAAAGGTATAACCAAAGTTATTTTTTAATACTTCTAAACATCCCATATTATCGGAGAAAATAACCTGAGTACCGGATAAAACTGATTCTATACCAACTAATCCAAAAGGTTCATAAATTGATGCCATAATTGTATAGTCTGCAGCTTGATATAAGTCAGACATATTCTTAACAAAGCCTAATGAAGTAATATTTTTAGCCTCTCTAACCGGCGTGCCGGCGACAACTAAACGAATCGGTAAATCAGACTTTTCAAAATAATTCTTTAAAATATCAAAACCTTTTCTCACATGTCCTGTTGAAGGAAATAAGTAGATGATTTCATTATTATTAAAACCGAATTTCTTTCTTAACTCAGCTCTTTTATTATCTGTCGGTTGTGAGAACTTTTTAGTATCTACCGGCGGATATAATACTAAAATTTTATTTTTATCTACATAATAATGCTTTATTAATTCATTTTTCATCATTTCTGAATGAGCAATAATTAATTTAGCATAAGAAAGTGACGTCTTCTCATTTTTTATTTTTAACTTATCGCTAATACTTTTTTTCTTACCAATCGTATTTAAATACCCACTATGATTTCCTCCACAAAAAACAATATCTGCTTTTGTGTAGATTGTTGTCATCGAAATGACATCTTTACCGTTCTTATTAAAGAAACACGATAATAAAAGTTGTCTCAAAGGCTTAGGAATTAGCGTTAGATTGACTTTTTTGGCTTCAATAAATTGATTTTCAACTAAATTAAGATCAAATTTTGTTGAATATACAATAGGCTTAATACCAATTTGATTAAATCCATTAACAAGATCAATGGTATATCTTTCCATACCTCCACCATATTGGAATTTCATACAGTCAATGGAAAAATCTTTGTTTAATTTATTCATAGAGTATTGGTTTCTCGTTAATAATATGATCGCAGTAACTGCCAAGAATAACTTTATTTATATATCTTAGTTTGTGTATGTTGGTTTTTTCTTTTATTAGATTAAATTCTTTATTATCGAATTTATTATTTAAGTTGTAATGTAATAAATGAGGAATAGTATCATCAATGATCTTACATTTCCTATCTTTTAGATATTTACCATTCATAATCTCATTGTACATAATTTGAAAGAAAAAATAATGAGGAACATTTTCCTGAGTCTTCCAAAAGTTCATTAAAATATCTAATAGAGTATGAATAGTAAGATCATGAGGCCTAGAGATAATAAAGCTATTTAATACATTCACTCTATGCTTATCTGACCAATTAAAATAAGCAATATCATATTTACGCCATTTTTCCTTATCTTTGGCATTTAAATCTCTTTGAAACATAAAATAATCTGATTCTAATAATTTATCAGATATTTTACCGGTAAGAAAAATTGTTGCATCAAGCCATACACCGCCATAAATATCTAATAAGGCAAGGCGAATTAAGTCAGAAAAGAAAGCATGATTAAAATTGGGATTTGAATTTTTTTTATTATAAATAAACTCAGGTAAATCAAGATACTCCTTCAAATTGCTATCTTCTAAACGAATTACTTCATATTCTCCTTTAAAACGATCTACACTAGAAAAACATACCTTTACTAAATCAGGACTATTTTTAATTCCTTGTGCCCAATATTGCCAAATGATTTTTTTCCCAATTAATTCTTGCTTAACCGGCTTTAAGGTAAAGTGTTCCAATATATTAGAAAAATAAAGATCAATAAATTCCCTAAAATATTTTGCTGTGTGAAATTGTTGTTTTAAATCAACAAATAATTCTATTTTTTTCCTAAATCTTTTAGGTATTAATCCTCTATATATATTTTTTAATATAGGCTTTTTAGTCAAAAGAAAGAATTGTTTAGCTAAACAATAAGAAGAATATCGATTATCTACCATGATAATTTATCCATTAATCGTCTAAAAAAAGAAGCCTTCTCAGGTATGCTAAATTTATGGAATAAGCCAAACCAATTATCTTTTCCTAAATGATTTATACGAATAAAATCCTTATTTTTAAAATAAGACATTAAATAAATTCCTTGGTCATCGTCAATTATATTGTTTCTTATAAACATTCGCTGGCAATCGAATACTATCTTACCAAATTTCTCCCACGATTTTTGATTTCCTATAATACAACCACCAATAATATAAGGTTTATTATTAAAAATAGCTGAATATACATCATCAATAGAGTTAATCTCAGAAATATCATTTATAGAAAATAAATGGATGTTATCTTTCTCAAATTTATAAGACCAACTTGAAAGATGATTTAAAGTTTTCATATCTCTAACATAACCGAAATCAATCCAAGCAAATTGACTTTCGTTCATATTATTTCGTTTATATTCTTGAATGGCGCGGTTAACAAAAAACGTTTTTAAATTATTTACTAATACATAAGAATTAGACCAATATTCAATATTCTTAATTTGTTCGACAGAAATTCTTTTTTTAAACTCATCCAAATTCTGTATTCTTTTAATCTCAGCAAGTATATGCTTAAACTTATCTTGTAAATGAATAGTAATAATCTTTGTGGGTTTTCCTTTTCTTAATTTTAAAATTCTTTCTTTCAAATCCGGAGAAGTAAAAATAACCATTTCATTATTTAACTTGGCTAGATTTGAGAAATATTTAAAATAAGTTTTTGTTGTTCTTGTCAAATATCCCGGATAACCTTGATTTTTAGGAATATTCCCTCTCCCAATATCAAAGAATGCGGTAACGATTGTAATACGATGATTTTGATTTATATTTAAGTCTGACATAATCGAATCTATTACTTGAATGGAACAATATAGCGATTTTTAAACAGTTTCTTATAAATTTTTTTATAGATTTTTTTAGGCTTGTAATATAACGATCTCAGTCTATATAAGATTGTTTTTTTCTTTCCTTCATGAATAATCTCTCGCTCACTTTGCAATTGACTAACAAGATTTATATTTTTAGACTGAATTTGACTTTCCTGAACACACAATGCCGGCACTAATTGATAAGTATCCTGATTAAAACGATTAAACATAATAAGATCTATTGGTGATAATGCTTCTGAGGAGAGATTAGTAATAAATTCAATTAATCTTATAATCGCATTTTTTGAAATAACATAACCTGCCGTGCCACAATTCTCTACCACGAGTTTTAATATATTTCGTTCACAATAAGAAGGTATATTCGCTTCAATGCATTTCGAATAATTTAAAAATGTCTCAAAACGTAAGACAAATGCATCATCTTCTGAAAAACGCACGCTTAACCAAGTATCTTCAATTAAAAACTTTTCTGCATTTTCCCCGATTAAAATATCGTCTTCAAAAATATAAATATAAGGCAAATTTTCAGCCAAGCATTTTTTCCAAAGCATATAATGGCTCATAAAACAGCCCTTTTCTCCTGCAGAAAGTTTGGCATGAGCAAGATTAGGCAAGTGAATTTGGATAAGTTGATCGAGTTCTTCTGATGGTGTAAGGGCATCATAAAATTCAAAAGGAATATGATGTTTGCCGAATTCTTTGCAGATATGCTCGCGACGCTGAACGGCGGTTTTTAAACTAATGACGTAATTGGTATGCATAAGAAATCATCATCTATTTTCGATATCGAACCGCTATATTATCTTTTATCGACATAAAACAAAACCCCGCCATTTGGCGGGGTTTCCAACAAGTCCAAATTATTTTGTGCTTGGAATTTTGAAACGGCTGTTAAAGCGTTCAACACGAC
>NZ_DBHLAM010000028.1:0-5155 GCF_057314195.1 Rodentibacter sp.
CATTAATTGGAGAAGTTGTTTGACTTCCGATTGGAAGCCACGGGTTTCTTGATTTTGTGACATCATTTTTTTCCTTTTATGGCAAATTAAAATTGAACGCCACAGATATAAGAATGAAAAAGAAATTTTCAAGAGAAAAATGTGGAAACGATGCAATGTTGTAAATACACAAAAAAGTTGCCGAATCTAAACATGAATTGAATGCTAAAAATAGCACCGCATTGGAATCAGTCCAATGCGGTGCTATTTTACGATCATAATTTCCGCGTCGATAATTTCCGCGTCGTAGAGGGCTAAATCATTTAGCAGTTAAACCGCACCTCGGAAAAGAAATTAGAATTTATAACCAACACCGACCTTTGCCCCGTAGTTATTTACTTTGGTATCGTCAAAATTACCCAATCGGTTATATTCCACACCGCCGTTTGCGTACCATTTTTCATCTAAATTATATTTTGCACCGGCAACTACGCCATAGCCTAATTTGGTGTCGGAAGAACTTTTATAACGTTGCTCCGCGCGATCGTCATATTTGAATCGGTTTGCGGCGACACGTGCACCAACATAAGGTTTAACGCGGGAATTTAGGTCAAAATCATAAAGTACAGATGCCCCTAAACCTTGAATTTTCGCACCTTCGACTTTACCGTGATGAGTGTAATCACCGGCAACGCGCACGTTCCCCAATTGATAACCTACGGCAACTCGCGGCTCTACTTTGGTTTTGTGATTGCCATTCGCCGAAGTTCTTGAAAGGCCAACATCACCTTCCGCATAAACGCCCGCGTTAGCGTTGGAAGCTATCGCAAAAGCACCGATAATTATGGCTAAAACAGACTTTTTCATGTGAGACTCCTTTAATTCTTTAGTCGAATTAATTAAACCGTCTAAAATGTAGCATAACTACAATTAATTTTCACCGACAAAAACCAATTTTCCCTTACATTTTCGACATAAATATTCTACGCCTCCTTTTAAAATTCGATTATGGCAACGAGCGCTTAATAAATGCGTTTGGCAAGCACAATGATATTCGAAGGTTTGACCTTGCACGTTTCGCACGTCAAATTGATGACAAGTATCCGCCGACAATTGAAAAACTTGATTCATTACCCTCTGCCATTCTTGTCCGTGCGGTTTTACGCGACCAAAAACTTGATAGGTAATTAAATGCCCCAATTCATGTGGCACCACTTGACGGATAAATTCTTCGCTATTTTCCACCAGTAAAGTGCGATTAAATTTAATTTCGTTTTTTTGTAAATATGCGACGCCTGCTTTCATTCCGCGTAAATCATAACTAACCGTCGGCATCGGAAATTCGCGTTTGAAATAACTTTCCGCAAGACGTAAAGATTCCGCCAACTTACGCTGAACCTGCATTTTTAAATGTCGAAATTGTGTTTGTGGTGAAAGCATAAAAATTAGAAAAAACAAAAACCGCTAGATTAGCGGTTTTTTATTCATATATAAGAGGTTATTTTAACCCGGCTGCAGCGCGTAATTCTTCCGCGCGATCGACTTTTTCCCACGGGAATTGTTCACGGCCGAAGTGACCGTAAGCCGCTGTTGCGCGATAAATCGGTTGAATTAAATTCAACATTTTGATTAAACCGTAAGGACGCAAATCGAAGAATTCACGCACTAACGCGACTAATAGTTCATTCGCTACTTTACCCGTACCGAACGTTTCTACCATGATTGATGTCGGCTCAGCCACACCGATGGCATAAGAAAGCTGAATTTCACAACGCTCCGCTAAGCCGGCAGCAACGATATTTTTCGCCACATAACGTGCGGCATAAGCGGCAGAACGGTCCACTTTTGATGGGTCTTTACCGGAAAATGCACCACCACCGTGACGAGCCGCGCCGCCATAAGTATCTACGATAATTTTACGACCGGTTAAACCACAGTCGCCCATCGGGCCTCCGATAACGAAACGACCGGTCGGATTAATAAAGAATTTAGTGTCTTTCGAAAGCAATTCGCTCGGCAATACCGGCTTGATGATTTCCTCCATCACCGCTTCGTGCAAATCTTTTTGCGCGATTTCTGCCGAATGTTGAGTGGAAAGTACCACCGCATCCACACCGACGATTTTATCGTTTTCATATTTCAAGGTAACTTGGCTTTTCGCATCCGGACGCAACCATGGCAAGGTGCCGTTTTTACGTACTTGCGCTTGTCTTTCCATTAAACGATGCGCATAGGTAATTGCTGCCGGCATCAACACGTCGGTTTCATTTGTTGCGTAACCGAACATAATACCTTGGTCGCCTGCTCCTTGATCCAACGGATTCTCACGATCCACGCCTTGATTAATGTCTGCAGATTGTTTACCAATGGCGTTTAGCACTGCACAAGAATGACCGTCAAAGCCCATATCAGAATGCTCATAACCGATCTCACAAATCACTTTACGAGTTAGATTTTCAATATCCACCCATGCAGAAGTGGTAATCTCGCCGCCCACCAGCGCCATACCGGTTTTCACATAAGTTTCGCATGCCACGCGGGCTTTTGGGTCTTGTTTTAGGATCTCATCGAGCACCGCATCGGAAATTTGATCGGCGATTTTATCAGGATGTCCTTCTGACACGGACTCGGAAGTAAATAAGTAACTAGACATAGTTTTCCTCATTGAATTTAGATGTATTGACGTATAGACGGCTATAATACGGATTTTTGTTTAATAAGCAAGCACTATTACGCGATAATTCAAAACGAATTGCTTGTCTTTTTATCGATGCCTTGTAAAAAAGGGATTTCTCTCAGAAATCCCTTCGCGTTATTTTTTCGTAATTAACCAGCAATTATGAATTTGTTTGTTGCGTTCAAAATCCAACGGTAACGTCTTATGCGAAATGAGCACCGCATTGAACCCAAGTTCTTCCAGTGTCGCAAAGTCCATTTTAAAGCCACGTTTATTGTTAGAAAACACGATAGTGCCGTTCGGACGCAAAATACGTTTTAAACTCGTCATCAACTTAATGTGATCCCGTTGCACGTCCCAGCTGGCTTCCATACGTTTGGAATTGGAGAACGTCGGCGGATCCACAAAAATTAAATCGAACCGGCAATCGCATTTTTCTAGCCATTGCAGACAATCCGCTTGAATCAGTTTATGCTGTTTGCCTTCAATATCGTTAAGCAATAAATTTTGTTCTGCCCAATTGAGATACGTATTTGACATATCTACAGTGGTGGTAGATTTCGCACCGCCTAACGCCGCGTGTACCGTCGCCGAGCCGGTGTACGCAAACAGATTCAGGAAATCCTTACCTTGCGCCATTTCACCCAACATTTTGCGGGTTAGACGGTGATCCAAAAACAAGCCTGTATCCAAATAATCCGTCAGGTTCACCCACAATTTCGCGCCGTATTCGTTCACATAAAAATATTCGCCTTTGTTTGCCAGTTTTTCATATTGATTAGTGCCTTTTTGCTTTTGGCGCACTTTCAAAACTAATTTGTTGGTTTCCACACCCGTTACTTTCAAGGTCACATTCACCGCATCCAACAAGCGCTGACGCGCTTTATTTTCATCAATATTTTTCGGCGCGGCATATTCCTGCACGACAATATGATCGCCGTAACGATCTACCGCCAAATTATATTCCGGCAAATCCGCGTCATATAAGCGATAAGCGTCTAGCCCTTGTTGCTTCGCCCATTTTTCAATTTTCTTGATATTCTTTTGCAGACGATTCGCAAAATCCACCGCTACCTCAGGTAAAGAAGTGCGCTCAGATTCAGCCACACTTTCCACCCGTTTGGCAATTTGGTAATTCTTCTGCACACAATCCAATGGACCGTTTTTCGCTTTAAATTGACGATGGGAACGCAAACGCAGGCAATCCAACAGGCTCGGCTCGCCACTGAAAATAGACAGGTTCCAACCGGCAAACTGTTGTTTCAAACGTTGCCCGAATACAGAATATAAGGCAATCAATGCCGGTGCGGTGCCTAAACGTTCACCGTATGGCGGATTACAAATCACCGTACCAGCCAAGTTCGGACTTGGATTTTTAATCGCTGCCACATCGCCCTGTTGCCATTGCATTAAATGCGCTACGCCGGCATTTTTAGCGTTTTGTTTGGCTTTTCGCAACACCTGATGATCCAAATCGAAACCGTAAAAGTGCGGTGGATTTTCACGTTGTTTTTCCGCTTCCGCCAACGCTAAAGCTGCTTCTTTCACTCTTTCCCACGCCGTCTGGTTATGCCCCTGCCAAAAATCAAAGCCCCAATGTAGACGATACAACTGCGGCGCAATTTGTGCTTCCATTTGGGCCGCTTCAATTAGCAACGTACCGGAACCGCACATCGGATCCACTAACGGCGTGCCTTTTTGCCAGCCGGAACGCAACACTATCGCCGCGGCCAACGTTTCACGCAACGGCGCTTTGCCGGTATCTTCACGATAACCGCGTATGTGCAACGCATCACCGCTTAAATCGAGCGAAATCACCACCTCATCCCGATTTAAATAGGCGTGAATGCGAATATCCGGCTGCACTTTGTCCACATTTGGACGAGCACGCCCACGACGTTCAAAATAATCCACGATGCCGTCTTTCACACGCATCGCGCCAAATTGAGTGTGGCGAATTTCCTGATTCGTACCGTTAAAATCCACGAAAAATGTCACGCGCTCATCAAATTGAGTCAGCCAATTAAAGCCCGATACGGCAGCATAAAGATCAAGATCACTGTAAATTTTGGTTTCAATTAACGGAATTAAAATGCGCGACGCTAAGCGCGACCAAAGTAACGTACGATAAAGCGTTTCATCATCCGCTTGATAATGCACTCCGCCTTGTACGACTTTTGCATCTTGCGCACCAAGCTCAGTGAGTTCAACTTTTAGGAGTTCTTCAAAACCACGAGAAGTGGTGGCAAATAGGTGTTTCATGTAGATTCTCGGTAGGAAAAAAATCGGCGCGGATTATAGCATAAGTTTCAACTTGGTTAATTTAAATCGGCTTTCGCCAGACGAAGACGAACGAAAGTATCCAAATCGACAAAGAATGAATAAGCCTTCAGCTTTTTAAGATAGGTTAATATTGTGTTGAAAATCTAGATGATGACAATAAATAGTGGTGGGTCGTGAAGGATTCGAACCTTCGACCAACGGATTAAAAGTCCGCTG
>NZ_DBHLAM010000028.1:5320-20319 GCF_057314195.1 Rodentibacter sp.
CGACCCCGACCTTGGCAAGGTCGTGCTCTACCAACTGAGCTATTCCCGCATTTGCTTATTGCTAAACAACGGCGCGTATTTTACCGATTTACGAAATGCTGTCAAACGAAAATCAACAAAAAAGTATCGACTGCTTAAAAATAATTCAAATGCCTAAAATCTATTCTATTACCGATAAATTTGAATAAGCGTTTTCATACACTTAAGCTTACACTTCGCAGCTCGTGTTAAACGTTTATTATTCAGTTTTTCTACGCAACGAAACCTCACCACCATTAAACATCTTCAATTCAGCACCGCATTGAACCCGCAAATAACCACGCTCATCAATACCTTGCTCAATACCGGAAATCACGCGTTGTTCCGTAATCACATTCACTTCACTATTGAAAAACGCATTATGATTTTGCCATGCTTGTTGAAATTCCGCATTAATGCCTTCTTTTTCAAAGCGCTCTAAACGCGCATATAAATGTTGGATCAATGTTGGAAACAAGGTTTGACGATCAATAGCGGGATCCATTTCGCTCAACTGCGCATAAGGCTGACTAATTTCCGTTTGCGTCGGCAATGACACATTAATCCCTACGCCAATCACCAAATTCAACAGGCCATTTTTATGATTGGCAATTTCCACCAAAACCCCGCCGAGTTTTCGCCCGTCGAACAAAATATCATTCGGCCATTTCACTTGCACGTTCAACACTTCGGCAATCGCCAAACCAATCACTAAACTCAACCCCTCAATAGATTTTCTCGGGTCGAACGTCCAGTAAAAACTAAAAATCATCTGCCCGGCAAAAGGGGAAAGCCATTGACGTCCACGTCGCCCTCTGCCTGCCGTTTGATACTCAGTGAGGCAAAGATCGCCTTTATTTAAATTCGGAATATTCTGCAAAATCCATTCATTTGTAGAACTCATGACGGGCTGGTAATGCACCTGATAAGGCGAAAGTGCGGTCGAAATTTGTAAAGAATTTAATAAGGGAAGTTGCGGCACTAAACGATAGCCTTGTGCCGTTTCGATAATATTCAGCCCGGCGTCACGAAATTGTTGTAAATCCTCGGCTAAATTTTGTGAAAACCGGGTCAAATTCGACCGCACTTTTTCCTCGCCGTCGGCGAGGTAGCTCAAGAGCACCGCATTCATATTTTTCCTCCGCGTAAACGTTTGCGAATCATAGCACAAAACGAAAAATTCATTTCCAAAATGACGCGAAATCTGTATAATCCCGCCGCAATATTTTTTAACTTCAACTTAGCGAGAATATTGCAATGTCTTTACGTATCAAACAAGAAGCCCTAACTTTTGACGATGTTTTACTCGTCCCTGCGCATTCTACCGTGCTTCCAAACACAGCCGACCTTTCCACTCAACTCACCAAAGAAATTCGCTTAAATATCCCCATGCTTTCTGCGGCAATGGATACCGTAACAGAAACCAAATTAGCCATCTCTTTAGCGCAAGAAGGCGGTATCGGTTTTATTCATAAAAATATGAGCATCGAACGCCAAGCGGATCGCGTGCGTAAAGTGAAAAAATTTGAGAGCGGTATCGTGTCTGAGCCTGTCACCGTTTCACCTGATTTATCCCTTGCTCAATTAGCGGAATTAGTGAAGAAAAACGGCTTTGCGGGCTACCCTGTTGTGGATAGCGAAAATAACTTAATCGGGATTATTACCGGTCGCGACACCCGTTTCGTAAAAGATTTAAGCAAAACCGTTTCGCAAGTAATGACCAAAAAAGACCGCTTGGTCACCGTGAAAGAAGGTGCGGCGCGTGATGAAATTCTGGCATTAATGCACGAACATCGCGTAGAAAAAGTGCTTGTGGTGGACGACAGCTTCAAGCTTAAAGGAATGATCACCGTCAAAGATTTCCAAAAAGCAGAACAAAAACCAAACGCATGTAAAGACGAATTCGGTCGTTTACGGGTGGGAGCTGCCGTCGGCGCAGGCCCAGGCAACGAAGAACGTATCGATGCGCTTGTGAAAGCAGGCGTGGACGTGCTTTTAATCGACTCTTCACACGGTCACTCTGAAGGCGTGTTACAACGCGTGCGTGAAACTCGCGCGAAATACCCTAACCTTCCCATCGTGGCAGGTAACGTGGCAACCGCTGAAGGCGCCATCGCCCTTGCTGACGCCGGCGCAAGTGCCGTAAAAGTGGGTATCGGACCGGGTTCAATCTGTACCACCCGTATCGTAACCGGCGTGGGCGTGCCACAAATCACCGCTATCGCAGACGCTGCAGCCGCATTAAAAGATCGTGGCATTCCGGTGATTGCCGACGGCGGTATCCGTTTCTCCGGCGACATCGCCAAAGCGATTGCTGCAGGCGCAAGCTGTGTAATGGTGGGTTCTATGTTCGCGGGCACTGAAGAAGCACCAGGTGAAATCGAACTTTACCAAGGCCGTGCCTTCAAATCTTATCGCGGTATGGGTTCCCTTGGCGCCATGGCGAAAGGCTCATCAGACCGCTACTTCCAATCTGACAACGCCGCCGACAAACTCGTGCCGGAAGGCATCGAAGGCCGCATTCCATACAAAGGCTACTTAAAAGAAATCATCCACCAACAAATGGGCGGATTACGTTCGTGCATGGGCTTAACCGGCTGCCCGACCATCGAAGCCTTACGCACCAAAGCCGAATTTGTGCGTATCAGCGGTGCAGGCATCAAAGAATCTCACGTTCACGACGTGACGATTACCAAAGAAGCACCAAACTATCGTATGGGCTAACCGTGGGGTGGGCTTTGGCCCACCTTTTGTTGTTTAAAGTGCGGTTGATTTTGTAAAAGTTTTGAAGTTCACTCTAAAGGAAAAAAACATGAAGAAATTACTTATCGTTACCTTTCTAGGTTTATTAACTGCCTGCTCTATTCTGGGAACGACTTATTCAGGCAATACTATCGCCGATAACACATTAAAGTCAGATGTAGAACAATATTTAGGCAAACTATTCTTTTACGATACATCATGTCGAGTATCTTCCATTCATACCGAAATTGATAAGGTAGTATTTCAACCAGATGGAGTAACACCTAAAGCAAGTTATGAAACTTGGACTGCTACAGGATGTGATCAAACTCGAAAATTTAACGTACAAATGGTCGCTGATAAAAATGGTGAAACAGACATCACTGTTGGAATGAAACCTTAACTCACAATCAAAAAGCGGTCAATTTTCGCAAAACTTTTGCAAAATCCAACAGCTTACAAACGGGAAACCCAATGCTACAAGCCATCATCTTCGATATGGACGGCGTGATTGTCGATACAGAATTTTTAGAATACGACTTACAAGCCCAATTCATCGAATCCATTAAAGAACATAACCGCACTTTAACGCCCTTAGAGCGAGCAGAAGTGGTCGGCAAAGGCTTGAGCGAAATTCCTGAAATCGTGAAAAAATTAAGTGGTTCATCCCTGCCGTTGGAAGAAATCAAACAACGCTATTTTGACTTCTTCAAACAGCTTTTCAGCACCGTGGATTATCGTTCCATTTTCCGTGCGGATATTCTGAAAATCATTGAGTTCGCCAAACAGCACCGCATTGAACTGGCGGTAGCGTCCTCTTCTCGCTTAGAACATATTCAAAACATTCTGACGGAATGTGATATTATTCAGCACTTTGATTTTATCGTGAGCGGCGAACAATTTGAACGCAGCAAACCGGATCCGACAATTTATCGCTACACCTTGGAAAAACTCGGCGTAGAAGCCCAAAGTGCGGTCGCCATTGAAGATTCTTTTTTCGGCATTCAAGCCGCTCAAGCAGCCGGTATTCCCGTGATTGCTTATGAAGAAAAACGTATGCATATCGACCAATCCCACGCGGAATATTGCGGCAAAAATATGCTGGAAATTTTAGCGATTATTAAACAATTACATTCACATTAATCTTACTTTCTATAAGGTAAAAAATGACAAACATTCACCACCACAAAATTCTGATCCTCGACTTCGGTTCACAATATACACAACTCATTGCACGCCGCGTGCGTGAAATTGGGGTGTACTGCGAACTTTGGGCGTGGGATGTAACGGAAGAACAAATCCGTGAATTTAACCCAACGGGGATTATTCTTTCTGGCGGTCCTGAAAGCACCACGGAAGCTAACAGTCCGCGTGCGCCGGAATATGTTTTTAATGCAGGCGTGCCGGTGTTAGGCGTTTGCTACGGTATGCAAACGATGGCAATGCAGCTTGGCGGTTTAACCGAGACTTCGGACCACCGCGAGTTCGGTTATGCGTCGGTTTCTCTTGAAAATTCCACCGCACTTTTTGCCAATCTTAACGATAATTTGACCACTTCCGAGCCGAAATTAGACGTTTGGATGAGCCACGGCGATAAAGTGACCCGCTTGCCGAATCACTTCGTCGTCACCGGCACCACACCAACCTGCCCTATCGCGGCAATGTCGGATGAAAGCCGTCGTTTCTACGGCGTGCAGTTCCACCCGGAAGTCACCCACACCAAAAGCGGTTTGGAATTATTAACCAACTTCGTGGTAAACATTTGTGGTTGTGAGACCAAATGGACGGCGGAAAACATTATCGAAGACGCCGTCGCACGCATTAAAGCGCAAGTAGGCAATGATGAAGTGATTTTAGGCTTATCAGGTGGCGTGGATTCATCCGTTGTCGCACTGTTATTACACAAAGCCATCGGCAAAAACTTACACTGCGTATTCGTGGACAATGGCTTGCTCCGCTTAAACGAAGGCGACCAAGTGATGGAAATGTTCGGCAATAAATTCGGCTTGAACATTACCCGCGTGAACGCAGAAGATCGTTTCTTAAGCGAACTTGCCGGTGTGGACGAACCGGAAGCGAAACGCAAAATCATCGGTAAAGTGTTCGTGGATGTGTTCGATGATGAATCGAAAAAATTGCCAAACGTGAAATGGTTGGCGCAAGGCACGATCTATCCGGACGTAATCGAATCTGCCGCCAGCAAAACCGGCAAAGCCCATGTGATTAAATCCCACCACAACGTCGGTGGCTTACCGGATTATATGAAGCTCGGTTTAGTAGAACCGCTCCGCGAATTATTCAAAGACGAAGTGCGTAAAATCGGCTTGGCATTAGGCTTACCGGCTGAAATGCTCAACCGCCACCCATTCCCAGGCCCAGGCTTAGGCGTGCGTGTGCTAGGCGAAGTGAAAAAAGAATATTGCGATTTATTGCGCCGCGCCGATTCAATCTTCATTGAAGAACTCCACAAAGCGGATTGGTATTACAAAGTCAGCCAAGCCTTCACCGTGTTCCTACCGGTGAAATCCGTAGGCGTAATGGGCGACGGACGCAAATACGACTGGGTTGTCTCCCTACGTGCTGTTGAAACCATCGACTTTATGACCGCACATTGGGCACACCTGCCGTACGACTTACTCGGCAAAATCTCTAACCGAATCATCAATGAAGTAAACGGCATTTCCCGCGTGGTGTACGACGTAAGTGGAAAACCACCTGCGACAATTGAGTGGGAATAAAAATAAAGATTTCAGATTGTTTCTAATCGTTCCAAAAGTACAATAACCCCAGTTAGATACTGGGGTTATCTGTTTCTGACATTTTCACACAAACTCTACTTATTTCCCATTTTTGACGGTATATGTGAATAGTATCAAAGCCAAGCATCCTGATTATGGCTACCGACGGGTTCCTAAATTTGATATTTCGTTTTATCGCCGATATCGAAATGCAACGGCATACGCCATTTTTGAATTGCCAATAAAAGCAACAACGCACCGACAATTATTGATAGAACGCGCGTTAATATTGCTCCTTCAAACACCCAACTAAACCATAATAACAAAACAAAAACCGGCTGAAGATTTAATAGTGGCACGCGAAAACAAAAATATTCTTTAAAACAAAGCCCACCTAAGGTGAGTAATGCACCACCGAATGCCAATTCAGGCGCGCCTAAAATATAGCAAAGTAAACCAATCCAAGTGGCGAATTGAAAGGTTAAACGAAAATGTTTGAGATAAATATGCAATGAAGACGCACAACAGGTTGCGGCAATCAGAATTCCTAACAAAGCCTGTTGCGGATACCAAGAAAGCGCCAAAAAACTCAACGCGGCAACAACGAAGCCGATGCGATAAATAATAACGGTCAGATTGTCCCAAAAATCCATAGGCGATTGAATATGCGGATCTGCCATAAATTCTCCTTATTTTGAAAAGTAAAAATTGATTAAAACGCCAACCTTGTAACTCAATGAGTAAAACGGTTGTTATGTCATTTTAACGCTTGTAGAAGACGCGTTAGAGTATCAAAATAGCACCGCATTGGAAGCAGCTCCAATGCGGTGCTGTTTTGAGATCTCATCGAAAAGGCCGTAACTTAACGCCAATAAATTCGAGAACCGCCTCCGAAACCGCTCAATGAACCTGATTTTGATTCAGGCGTATAATTTCGAAAAACGTTTATGTTTCCAACTGCATCGGTTGAACAAAATTAGCCGAGCCTATCCAAAATCTTTTGATGAATGCCGCCGAAGCTACCATTTGACATAACGAGAATATGATCGGTTGGTTGCGCTTCCGCTGCAATCATATCCGCCAATTTATCCAAATTGGCGCTCCAATAAGCCGGTTGCACACACTGCGCGGCAATTTCCGCCACTTCCCAAGGAATATTCTCCGGCTGCAACATAAAAACCATATCCGCTCGGCCTAACGCCGGTGCGATTTCATCTTTTTGCACACCCATTTTCATCGTATTAGAACGCGGTTCCAAGACAGCAAGAATACGCACGCCACCGCCCACTTTATCGCGCAATGCAGTGAGTGTAGCGAGGATAGCTTCCGGATGGTGGGCAAAATCATCGTAAACCGTGATGCCGTTTACTTCGCCTTTGATTTCCAAACGACGTTTCGCATTAATAAAAGTGCCAAGTGCCTGACAAGCGCTTTCGACAGAAACGCCGGCATGGTGCGCTGCCGCAATCGCCATTAAGGCATTATGCATATTATGCGCGCCGACAATATTCCATTTTACTTCGGCGATTTTTTCACCGTGTCGGAACACGGCAAAATGCGAAGCGTCTGTTGTTATGCGTTCGGCGTACCATTCCCCGTTTTTACCGAGGAATTGTTGCTCCGACCAACAGCCCATCGCTAACGTGTCTTTCACGCTTTGTTCATCAGAGGAAGAAAGAATGCGACCGCTCGCCGGAATGATGCGAATCATGTGATGGAATTGGCGTTGAATCGCTTTTAAATCATCAAAAATATCCGCGTGATCAAAACTGATGTTATTGATAATTAAGGTTTTCGGGTTGTAATGCACGAATTTGGAACGTTTGTCAAAAAAAGCCGTATCATATTCATCCGCTTCAATGACAAAAAACGGACTTTCTCCCAAACGCGCTGAAACACCGAAATTGCCGGCAATGCCGCCGATTAAAAAACCGGGATTTAAACCGCTTTTTTCCAAAATCCAAGTCAGCATTCCCGTTGTGGTAGTTTTGCCGTGCGTGCCGGATACCGCCAATACCCAACGATCACGCAATAAATGGTCGTGCAACCATTGGGGGCCGGAAGTGTAAGGCAAGTTATTTTCTAAAATATATTCTACACAAGGATTACCGCGTTTTAACGCATTGCCAATAATCACTATGTCCGGCGTCGGTTGTAGCTGTGCCGTATCATAATTCGGAATAATATCAATGCCTTGCTCTTGTAAAAACGTACTCATCGGCGGATAAACGTTAGTATCCGAACCCGTCACCGAGTATCCCATTTGTTTGGCAAGCATCGCTATGCCACCCATAAAAGTACCGCAAATACCTAAAATATGGATATGTTTCATTATGATTTCTTCTTATGTGAAAAAAGGAAAGGCATGATAAATCAACTCATAGGTTGAGTAAATAAGGGCTTGCTGCGCAAGCCCTGAAGAAATGGGAAAAGAAGTTAGGCGATTCGTTCAAAACCGGCTTTTAAATCGGCAATTAATTCTTCCGGATCTTCAAAACCGATATGCACACGAATCAACGAGCCCGTTAGTTTTCGTTCGATATTCGGGCGGATTTTAGCGATTTCTTCCGGTTGGTTGCATAAAATCAAGGATTCAAATCCCCCCCAAGAATAGGCCATCGTAAAGAGTTTAAAGTGATCCATAAATTGTGCTGTTTGCTCATTAGTTAAACGTCGGTTTAATTCAAAAGAGAACAAACCGCTTGCACCATTAAAATCACGTAGAAAAAATTCATGTCCCGGACAACTCGGTAAGGCTGGGTGATAAACCGCTTTCACTTCCGGCTGTGCGCTCAACCATTGCGCAATTTTTAAGCCGCTTTCGTGGTGTTGTTTTAAACGAACGTTTAAAGTGCGAATGCCACGCGCGGTGGTATAAGCGGAATCTGCATCCACCATTTGCCCCATTAAATAAGAATGTTCGCGTAGCTGATCCCAAGTGCGGGCATTCGCCAATGCGGTGCCGATCATGACATCGGAATGTCCCACGAGATATTTCGTACCGGCCTGAATGGAAATATCTATATCATGTTCAAGCGCTTTGAATAACACACCTGCACCCCAAGTATTATCAATCATAATCACGATTTCAGGATTGACCGCGCGTACCGCTTTTACAATTGTCGGGATATCCGGTACCTCCATAGTAATAGAACTTGGCGCTTCAAGAAAAAGCACTTTGCTATTCGGTTGAACTAATTTTGCGATGTCGGAACCGATAAGCGGGTCGTAATAAGTCGTGTCAATCTGCATTTTCTTCAATATGATATTGCAGAAATCTTGTGTCGGTTCGTAAGCCGCACCGCTCATTAAAACGTGATCACCGCTTTTCACAAAAGATAAAATCGCATTGGTCACCGCTGCCGCACCGCAAGGATAAAGGTAACAACCGGCTCCGCCTTCCATTTCACACATTAAATCCTGCAAAGCAAAATGCGTAAGCGTACCGCGACGCCCATAAAATAATTCGCCTTTATAACGATTTTGTGTGCAATATTTTTTATCGGCCATACTGTCGAAAACGAGTGAAGAAGCGCGTTGAATCACCGGATTCACCGCACCTTGGGAAAAACGTTTATTCCGTCCGGCATGGACCAAGGTTGTGGCTAATGAATGTTGTGTTGACATATATTTCACCTTTAATTAGATAATATTAATTAATGTAATAGATAAAAACTGCTATAAAAATACGATTAATTTCTCTACAATCCCGCGCGTATTTTGCGTTAGCAAAATTTTTATTAACTTATTAATATAAGGAATTATGATTATGGTATTAGTAACTCGTCAAGCCCCGGATTTTACTTCATCTGCAGTTTTAGGCAATGGTGAAATCGTTGACAATTTCAATTTTAAAAAACACATTGAAGGTAAAGCAGCGGTAATCTTCTTTTATCCGTTAGACTTCACTTTCGTATGTCCATCAGAATTAATCGCATTCGATCACCGTTATGAAGAATTCAAAAAACGCGGCGTAGAAGTCGTCGGTGTATCTATTGACTCTCAATTTACTCACAACGCTTGGCGTAACACCCCAACTGAAAACGGCGGTATTGGCCAAGTTAAATACGCATTAGCAGCTGACGTTAAACATGAAATTGCTCAAGCATACGGTATCGAACACCCTGAAGCAGGCGTTGCATTACGCGCTTCATTCTTGATCGACAAAAATGGAGTGGTTCGTCACCAAGTTGTGAATGACCTTCCGTTAGGTCGCAATATTGATGAAATGTTACGTATGGTTGATGCTTTACAATTCCATGAAGAACACGGCGAAGTTTGCCCGGCACAGTGGGAAAAAGGTAAAGAAGGAATGAAAGATAGCCCTGAAGGCGTTGCAAAATACTTAAAACAAAACGCAGATAAACTTTAATCTTTATCTAACCTTCACAGGAAAGCCACATTATGTGGCTTTTTTTATAGCTAAAGATCCTTTAGAATAAGGCCACGTATAATCAGTGCGGTCACTTTTATGAAATTTAATGTTCCTATCTTTCTGACTATTTTCCGAGTGTTCTTGATCCCTTTCTTTGTGATCGCTTTTTATCTTCCTATCGAATCGGCTCCATTCATTACTACGGTTATTTTCTTTATCGCCGGCGTAACGGATTGGCTTGACGGCTATCTTGCCCGCAAATGGAAACAAACAACCCGTTTTGGTGCATTCTTAGACCCCGTTGCCGACAAAGTAATGGTAGTCGCCGCTCTTGTATTAATCGTGGAGTATCAGCATACCTTCTGGATCACTATTCCTGCGATCATAATGATTTCCCGTGAAATTATTATTTCCGCTTTACGTGAATGGATGGCGGAGTTAGGTGAGCGCAACAAAGTCGCTGTATCCTGGCTAGGTAAAGTTAAAACGACTTCACAAATGCTTGCTTTAGGTGGTTTATTATGGCGCTATAACATCTATATGGAAATTCTTGCCATCATTCTACTTTATATGGCTGTAATTTTAACTGTGTGGTCGATGATTCAATACCTAAACGCGGCAAAAGAAAGCATGTTGGATGAAGTAGGTAAATAAAACATATATAAATAAAAAATCCGCATTCAAATTATTAAGCTTGAATGCGGATTTTTTTATTCTGATCTATTTTTTACCAAGTTGCGGTAACACGGAATCCTTACCCGCAAGCAACAAACCGGTTTCGGCGTAAATACCCAATTTACCGCGCGTGTCGGCAACGTCAAGATTGCGCATAGTTAATTGACCAATACGATCAATTGGAGCGAACGGCGCATCTTCCACTTTTTCCATACTTAAACGTTCCGCCTCATAAGTTAAGTTCGGCGATTCGGTATTAAGAATGGTAAAGTCATTACCGCGACGCAATTCAAGCGTTACGCTGCCGGTAATCGCTTTGGCAACCCAACGCTGTGCAGTTTCACGCAACATTAACGCTTGCGGATCAAACCAACGACCTTGGTATAACAAGCGACCTAAACGCAAACCATTGATGCGGTATTGTTCAATGGTGTCTTCATTGTGAATACCGGTTACCAAACGCTCATACGCAATATGCAATAATGCCATCCCAGGCGCTTCATAAATGCCACGAGATTTCGCTTCAATAATACGGTTCTCGATTTGGTCGGACATACCTAATCCATGACGGCCTCCAATGCGGTTGGCTTCGAGCATCATATCAACCACATCGTCAAAACGTTTACCGTTCAATGCAACAGGCACACCTTCTTCGAAAGTTACGATGACAGTTTCAGGTTTAATTTCGACATTTTCATCCCAGAACGCCACGCCCATAATCGGTTTTACGATTTTCATACTGGTGCTTAATTCTTCTAAATCTTTCGCTTCGTGAGTCGCGCCGAGCATGTTGGAATCGGTGGAATAGGCCTTTTCCACGGACATTTTATAGTCAAAGCCGTTTTCAATTAGAAATTGCGACATTTCAAAACGGCCTCCCAATTCCTGGATGAATTGATCGTCAAGCCATGGTTTGTAAATTTTTAATTGCGGGTTGGTTAATAAACCGTAGCGATAAAAACGTTCAATATCATTACCTTTGAAGGTTGAGCCATCGCCCCAAATATTAACGTTATCTTCTTTCATCGCCGCAACCAACATGGTACCCGTTACCGCGCGACCAAGCGGCGTAGTGTTAAAATAGGGAATACCACCAGTTGAAATGTGGAAAGCACCGCATTGAATCGCCGCAATACCTTCACGCACCAATTGCGCGCGACAGTCGATTAAACGGGCATTTTCCGCACCGTAAGCCATGGCTTTTTGCGGAATTGCATTATAATCCTCTTCATCCGGCTGACCTAAGTTCGCTGTGTAAGCATAAGGCACCGCACCTTTCTGACGCATCCAAAGCAATGCTGCGCTGGTGTCCAAACCGCCTGAAAAAGCGATACCGACTTTTTGCCCCTTAGGTAAATGTTGTAAAATTGTATTTGACATTTTCTCTTCCTTAATCTTTAACTTACTTTGAATATTTAATCATTTTTAATGAATAAAAACTCAAAAAATATAACCATATCTTTCCTGCTTGTTTAGCAATTTTCTACTTCAATTGAGAATTTATTATAAAGCAGTAAATTTGAGTTTCGTTTATAAAAATCCCTGCGATAAATAGAGATTTCATTATTATTTTGTTAGAAGATCCAAGGCTTCTTGATATTTTGCCACGGTCTTTTCAATTACATCTAGCGGAACTTTCGGCGCTGGCGGTTGTTTGTTCCAACCACTGTTTTCTAACCAATCTCGAATGAACTGTTTATCAAAAGATGGTGGATTGGTACCTTCTTTATAGGTTTCCACCGACCAAAAACGGCTGGAATCCGGCGTTAACACTTCATCCATCAAAGTTAAAGTACCGTTTTCGTCCAAACCGAATTCAAATTTGGTGTCACAAATAATAATACCTTTGGTTAAAGCATATTTTGCTGCTTCCGTATAAAGGGCGATGGCTTTTTCTTTCACCTGTGCCGCCAAATCTTTGCCGATTAAGTTTTCACACTCGGCATAGCTAATATTAATATCGTGATTACCGATTTCTTCTTTGCTGGACGGTGTGAAAATTGGCTCAGGCAATTTGCTGGCTTCCACCAACCCTTTTGGCAAAACTAAACCGCAAATGGTGCCGGTTTGTTTATAATCTTTCAAACCGCTGCCGGTTAAATACCCGCGCACGATCGATTCAATTTTAATCGGGGTTAAACGTTTACAAACCACCGCACGATCCTTGACTAAATCGGCTTCCGCTTTGGGTAACACATCATAAACGCTGTCGCCGGTGAAATGATTCGGCATAATGTGCGCCAGTTTGTTAAACCAAAAGTTAGAAATTTGTGTCAGGATTTCGCCTTTGCGCGGAATCGGCTCATCTAAAATCACATCGAATGCCGATAACCGATCCGTCGCTACCATCAACATCCGTTTACCATCGATTTCATATAAATCCCGCACTTTGCCGGAATAGATTTTTTTAAGACTTAGATTTTGCTGTGTCATGGTTTGCACCTTTTTATCGTTGTAAAAACTGGCGCGTATTGTACCGTACTTTTCAAGCAAACGTTTGCTATTTTTCAAAAAACCATGCGATTCATAGAATTTCGTCGATTTAGTTTGAGCAAAATCTCAAAATCAGAGAAAATAGCCGCCATTTTTTAGTAGCCCAAAGAAAGAAAAAATGACTTACCCTTTAGAACAAGTTAACAAACGCCGCACTTTTGCGATTATTTCTCACCCCGATGCGGGTAAAACCACCATTACCGAAAAGGTCTTGCTTTATGGTAACGCCATTCAAAAAGCCGGTTCGGTGAAAGGTAAAGGTTCCGCCCAGCACGCGAAATCCGACTGGATGGAAATGGAAAAACAACGTGGGATTTCCATTACTACTTCCGTAATGCAATTCCCATACAACGGTTGTTTGGTCAACCTGCTGGATACTCCGGGGCATGAGGATTTCTCTGAAGATACTTACCGCACTTTAACGGCAGTGGACAGCTGCTTGATGGTGATCGACTCCGCCAAAGGGGTTGAGGAACGTACCATTAAATTGATGGAAGTCACCCGTTTGCGTGACACGCCGATTATCACGTTTATGAACAAACTTGACCGTGATATTCGTGATCCGATGGAATTGTTGGATGAAGTCGAAAACGTATTGAAAATTCACTGCGCGCCGATTACGTGGCCTATCGGCTGCGGCAAATTGTTTAAAGGTGTGTATCACTTATACAAAGACGA
This sequence comes from Rodentibacter sp., assembly GCF_057314195.1. NCBI lineage: Bacteria > Pseudomonadati > Pseudomonadota > Gammaproteobacteria > Pasteurellales > Pasteurellaceae > Rodentibacter > Rodentibacter sp. The sequence continues at coordinate 19,040 of NZ_DBHLAM010000028.1, forward strand.
AACCTATCTCTATCAAACAGGGCAAGGGCATACTATTCAAGAAGTGCGAATCGTAAAAGGCTTGAATAATCCGGAATTGGATAATGCCGTGGGCGATGATTTGGCACAACAATTACGTGATGAATTGGAATTGGTTAAAGGCGCCAGCAACGAATTTGACTTAGATTTATTCCTAAACGGCGAACTGACACCGGTCTTTTTTGGTACGGCGTTAGGGAATTTCGGCGTGGATCATTTCCTTGACGGCTTAACCGAATGGGCGCCTGCGCCGCAAGCTCGCCAGGCAGATACGCGTAAAGTGTCGGCTGACGAAGAAAAATTCAGTGGTTTCGTATTTAAAATTCAAGCCAATATGGATCCAAAACATCGCGACCGCGTTGCCTTCTTACGTGTCGTGTCCGGAAAATACGAAAAAGGCATGAAACTTAAACATGTGCGTATCGGCAAAGAGGTGGTGATTTCTGATGCATTAACCTTTATGGCGGGCGACCGTTCGCATGCAGAAGAAGCCTATGCCGGCGATATTATCGGTTTGCACAATCACGGTACGATTCAAATCGGCGATACCTTTACCCAAGGAGAAGACTTAAAATTCACGGGCATTCCAAACTTTGCACCGGAGTTATTCCGTCGTATTCGTTTAAAAGATCCACTTAAGCAAAAGCAATTATTAAAAGGCTTGGTACAGCTTTCCGAGGAAGGCGCCGTGCAGGTTTTCCGTCCATTGTTGAACAACGATTTAATCGTTGGAGCGGTGGGTGTGTTGCAGTTTGATGTGGTGGTGTCGCGTTTGAAATCTGAATACAACGTCGAAGCCATTTATGAAACCGTCAACGTGGCAACGGCACGTTGGGTGGAATGTGGCGATGCGAAAAAATTTGAAGAGTTTAAACGTAAAAACGAGCAAAACTTGGCGTTAGACGGTGGCGATAACCTTACTTACATCGCGCCAACAATGGTAAATCTAAACCTTGCGCAAGAACGTTATCCTGATGTGACATTCTTTAAAACAAGAGAACATTAATGTAATAAAAAATGATCTGCACCCCAAAATCTGGACACCTAATTTGAGGTGCAGATTATGTCTTACTCTTATCAATTTCGTTTAGAAATTATCAAACTGGTCACCGAGCAGGATTTAGGTATCCGTGAGGTAGCTAAACTTCATAACATTCCCCATTCTGCCGTCATTTATTGGCTAAAAGCATTTCGGGAAAGAGGGATTAATGGCGTAAAATCGCCTTATACAAACCTTCAAACACCGAAAATAGTGAAGCCAA
>NZ_DBHLAM010000029.1:0-31465 GCF_057314195.1 Rodentibacter sp.
AACGCGAAGCCTTCTTCATCGATTACGCCGAAAAAGCCCGTGCAGTCAGCCAAGTTCCATTCTTAGTCGTTGAGTTAAATACGTCCTCGTACTTTTAAGTATTAACCTTTTTTCGGCCGTTTAATGGCCTAATGCGTTTCCAAACCAGCTATTGGCGAACTCCAATGCGGTGCTGTTTCGGTAGCTCAATGCGGTGCTATTTCGGTAACTCAATGCGGTGCTGTTTCGGTAGTTCAATGCGGTGCTGTTTTGACACGCCAACGAATGGTTTTTTAACACAGCTTAAAACAGGTCGGAATGAAATCGTAAAACTCAAGCGCAAAAATAAGATAAGCCCGAGCTAAGAAATTTCGGCGATAAAATCTAAATCCTTGGCGCGTTTTCATAAGCTTAAGCAAACGTTTACATCTGATATTGTTACTGTAAAATAGCGCGTCTTTCGATCTTGATTGACTTACTTTTAGAGGCGTTATTTATGATTAGTTTAGAAAAAACCTTTGAATTGCAAAAACGCGGTTCAACGGTGCGGCAGGAAATTATCGCAGGGTTAACCACCTTTTTGGCCATGGTGTATTCCGTCATTGTTGTACCGAATATGTTGAGTACCGCCGGTTTTCCGGCGGAATCGGTGTTTATCGCCACCTGTTTAGTGGCCGGTTTGGGCTCGATTTTAATCGGTTTATGGGCAAATGCGCCGATGGCCATCGGTTGCGCGATTTCTTTAACCGCATTCACCGCTTTTAGTTTAGTTATCGGACAGGGCGTATCCATTCCGGTGGCGCTCGGTGCGGTGTTCTTGATGGGGGTTGTGTTCACCTTAATTTCGGCTACAGGCATTCGAGCTTGGATTTTGCGTAATTTGCCGTCCAGCATCGCGCAAGGCGCGGGTATCGGTATCGGATTATTTTTATTGTTAATTGCGGCCAACGGCGTAAGTTTAGTCGTGAGTAACCAAGCCGGTTTGCCGGTGAAGCTCGGCGATTTCACCTCATTTCCGGTGATGATGTCGTTAATCGGCTTGGCGTTCATTGTCGGTCTTGAAAAAATGCAAGTGAAAGGCGGAATTTTATGGGTCATCATCGCCATTACAATCGTGGGAATAATTTTCGATCCGAACGTAAAATTTAGCGGCGAAGTGTTTAAAACACCGACTTTCGGCGAAAATTCCTTATTTTTGCAACTTGATCTACAAGGCGCGTTGCAACCGGCCATTTTGCCCGTGGTGTTCGCGCTTGTGATGACCGCCGTATTTGATGCGACCGGCACCATTCGCGCGGTAGCCGGCCAAGCGAACTTGCTTGATAAAGACGGGCAAATCATCAACGGCGGTAAAGCTCTGACTTCTGATTCCGTGAGTAGCTTATTCTCCGGCTTATTCGGCACCGCACCGGCGGCGGTATATATCGAGTCCGCTGCGGGCACCGCATCGGGCGGCAAAACCGGTATTACGGCGATTGTGGTCGGCGTGTTGTTCTTATTAATGTTATTCTTCCAGCCACTAGCTTTCTTAGTGCCAGGCTACGCGACCGCTCCGGCGTTAATGTATGTAGGGTTATTAATGTTAAGCAATGTTAGCAAATTAGACTTCGATGATTTTGTCGGCGCCATGAGCGGCTTGATTTGCGCGGTATTTATTGTGCTTACTGCAAACATCGTAACCGGTATTATGCTCGGCTTTGCCGCCTTAGTGATCGGGCGCATTGTAAGCGGCGATATCAAACGTTTAAACCTCGGCACTGTTTTAATTAGCATCGCATTAGTCGCGTTTTATGCCGGCGGTTGGGCGATTTAATTCATAAGAAAAAAGCGAAGTTATCCTTCGCCTGACAAAGCGGTAAAAAAATGACCGCCCTTAGATTTAAGGGGCGGTCATTCTTTTTTAGCCGTTCAAGGATTTATTTAACCAAGCCACCGCTGGCTTGCAAATCCGCATGGTAAGAAGAACGCACGAAAGGTCCGCAAGCGGCGTGTTCAAAGCCCATTTCATTCGCTTTTTCGCGAAATTCATCAAATTCTGTCGGCGGCACATAACGCGCGACCGGTAAGTGATGACGACTCGGTTGCAAATATTGTCCCAAAGTCAACATAGTGACGCCATTGGCGCGCAAGTCTTTCATCACTTGCAAAATTTCTTCGTTGGTTTCCCCCAAGCCTACCATTAAGCCGGATTTAGTCGGAATGTGAGGGAACATTTGTTTAAATTCGCGTAACAGTTTTAACGACCATTCATAATCCGCGCCCGGGCGGATTTCTTTATACAGACGCGGAACATTTTCTAAATTGTGATTAAATACATCCGGCGGATTATCCTTGAGTTTTTCCAATGCTTGAGAAATACGACCGCGAAAATCCGGCACTAAAATTTCGATTTTGATCCCCGGATTTAACGCACGCACTTCTTTCACGCACTCGGCAAAATGGCCGGCACCGCGATCGGGCAAATCATCGCGGTCAACGGAAGTAATCACCACATATTTTAATTGCATATCTTGAATGGTTTCGGCAAGTTTGCGCGGTTCCTCCGGATCCGGCGGTAACGGCTTGCCGTGTGCGACATCGCAAAACGGACAACGACGGGTGCAAATGGCTCCCAAAATCATAAAGGTTGCGGTACCGTGATTAAAACATTCATGTAAATTCGGGCAAGAGGCTTCTTCGCATACGGAATGCAAACCGTGGCGACGCATACCGTTTTTAATGCTTTCAATTTTGAGCGAACTGGCCGGTAGTTTAATTTTCATCCATTCCGGTTTTTTCAATAATTCTTGGTTCGGATCGATGTTTTTGACCGGAATGATGGAAGTTTTGGCGGCATCACGATATTTCACACCGCGTTCCATTTTAAATGGCGTTGACATGGCTCTTTCCTAAAGAAAAATGCCTGAAACAGGCATTTTTGATGGTTAAATGTTAAAATTTTGTGAGATTATAGCCTAAAAGCTCGGCAAGGTGATTAACTAATTTCGGTGAGACCTTGTCCAACACCGCCTCGTCTCGACCAATAAAATCCGCCAACTGGCACATTTCCAAACCGGCGTAACCGCACGGATTGATATAATGAAATGGCTGGAGATCCATATTGATATTGAATGCAAGCCCGTGGAAAGAGCATCCCTTGCGAATCCGTAAACCGAGCGAACAAATCTTTTTGCCGTCGATATACACGCCCGGCGCATCAACCTTCAAATAGCCCTCAATAGCATAATCGGCCAGCGTCCGTACCACGCTTTGCTCCAATGCGGTGACCAATCGGCGCACGTTTAAATTTTGATGGCGACGAATATCAATCAATACATACATCACTTGCTGACCGGGGCCGTGATAAGTAATTTGCCCACCGCGATCGGATTGTACTAGCGGAATAGCACCGCTTTGCAATAGATGTTCAGGCTTACCGGCTTGCCCTTGGGTGAATACCGGATAATGTTCCACTAACCACACTTCATCGATGGTTTCGGCATTACGATTATCGGTAAAATCCTGCATTTTATGCCAAATTTCTTGATAATCTTGCAATCCGAGTTGGCGCACAATAAGCGGAAGTTTTTGCATATTAAATAACCATCTTCACGCCTTCGACTTTGGCGAGTTCTTTGTAAAGGGTTTCCACCTGTTCGAAATTTTGCGCCACCACATCGATAGAAACGGAATTGTAAGTACCTTTGCTGCTGCGTTTTTCTTTTGGAATATAATCACCGGGTAAATATTTTTGTACGACAGCGATTAAATCTTGTGCCAAATTTTCGCGGTTTACGCCGGCAACTTTAAATGTCATTTCGCTGGGAAATTCCATTAATTCTTTCAGTTTTTTGTAATCTTGTTCGGTTGTCGCTTGCACTATTGGTTGTTGTCCGGTTGCCATAAAATTTCCTCTGCTTTGAATGAGACAAAGGGCAGATAGTCAATCTGCCCGGTTTTATTAGTCGCTTTGTAAAATGGAGAAAGTATGCTCAATTTTCAAGGTGTTAGAATAAGCTCTTGACGGTTAGTACCAACCAGTCCCATACATTACCGAAAACACCGCCCTCTTTCACATCTTGCATCACTTGAAGATTCACCGTCGCGACATCTTTGTCATCAAGTTGATAAATCACTTTACCGACCACTTGACCTTTCGTTAACGGGGCTTCTAAATATTTTTCATTTAATTCGTAACGTGCTTTTAATTGCGTTTGTTTGCCCTTAGGCACGGTAATAAAACTATCTTGTAAAACGCCCAATTTCACGCGCCCTTCATCACCGTAATAAACGGTTTGCTCAGAAACTGCTTTATTTGCTTCAAGAGCTTTCAACGTTTCAAAATTGCTAAAGCCCCATTGTAAAAGCTTTTTACTTTCCACTTCGCGGCCTTTGTAAGTCGGCACGCCCATCACGACAGAAATTAAACGCATATTGCCCGGATTAGTTGCTGATGCTACCAAATTATAACCCGCTTGGCTGGTGTGACCGGTTTTCATACCGTCCACATTCATCGTTTTATCCCACAATAAACCGTTGCGGTTCGGTTGTTTGATTTTGTTAAAGGTAAAATCTTTTTCCGCGTAGATTTTATATTCTTCCGGTAAATCGCGAATAATATGCGCACCGATAATTGCCATATCACGCGCGGAAGAATATTGGTTAGGATCGTCTAAGCCATGCGGCGTGGTGAAATGGGTATTTTGCAAACCAAACTGCTGTACGTAGCGGTTCATCGTGTCAACGAAGTTCAATGCGGTGCCGGAAACGTGTTCTGCAAGCGCCACACTGGCATCATTACCCGATACGATAATCACGCCCTTATTTAAATCTTCCACCGAAACCTGTTGATTTAAATTTAAGAACATTTTGGAAGAATCCGGGAAATTACGTCCCCACGCGCTTTCGCCGATAGTCACCATATCGGAATTATGAATTTTACCTTGTTTAATCGCTTGCCCCACCACATAACTGGTCATCATTTTGGTTAACGATGCCGGATATTGCCGTTGATCGGCGTTCACCGCTGTGAGCACCGCACCAGAATGATAATCCATCAGAATATAGCTTTGTGCATTCACTTCCGGTGGCGCAATACCGTATTGCGCATCTTCCGCGGAAGCCAGAACGGAGGCAGCAATTAAACCGGAAATAAGGGCGAATTTTTTGAATTGGGCAGATTGCTTAAACATAGCGTATCCTTTAGTTACTTCTTAGTTTTTATAGGCATAAACGATTAATGGATTTCCATTAGCCATTTTTTGTAATTGCAGTTTTAATTGCGTGATCGTTTGTTTATTTTCTACTGGACCGAAGTGAATTTCATATTTGCCGTTATGTCGGCTCACTTCCGTGTTCACGTTCTCCAACGCTAAACGCGTAATCACATCGTTAGCGAGTTTTTGGCTTGGTAGGTTTAACATTTTTAGCTTGTACAAATCTTTTGCTTTGTCCGACTCGTTTGTTTTTTTTTCAACGTTTACAAGGCGATCGGAGGCGGCTTGAGTTTTGGCATGCTTGGCTAAGGTTTGCGTAGCGGCGCCTGAAATATTGCCGTTCGGCGCGATATGTAAAGCTTCGATTTTTACTTGCCCGGTACCGCGCGCCACTAATCCGATTTCCTGCGCCGCTGCATAAGAAAGATCAATAATGCGTCCATGACCGAAAGGGCCGCGATCGTTAATACGCACGATAGTTTTACGGTTATTATGCAAATTGGTCACCAATGCATAAGAATTGAGCGGTAACGTTTTATGAGCGGCGGTGTAAAGATGGGAACTATAGGGTTCACCACTGGATGTTCGACGACCGTGAAACTTACGATGATAATAGCTGGCCGTTCCGGTTTTTGAATAATTTTTCGATGTGCTATGACTGTGCGTAGTGTAAGTCTTGCCGTTTACCGTATAACTTGTAGGAGAGCTTACCGGCGTTGTGTGGGTTAAGTTCGCGCCTTTAATGCCGTACTGTTTATGCGGATCATTTTTGGCCTGTACCGGCAAAACGGTCAGGACGATGAAAATAAAGGATACAGTGAATTTTGCAAGCGTTTTTAATACCATAAAGTAAGTTGTCCAATAAATATATAAAATCGTACGTAAGAAACTTAAAACGCCGATTAGTTCCTATTCATAAATTTAGTACGATGAGTGTGAATTGACATTACTAAACCAAAACTCGCCATAATTGCCACATATGACGTCCCACCATAGCTAAATAACGGCAACGGTACGCCAACTACCGGCAAAATGCCACTTACCATACCAATATTTACGAATAAATACACGAAGAAAATTAAAGTGGTCGCGCCCGCAAGAATGCGTCCGAAAGAAGTTTGTGCATTTACGGCGATCATCAATCCACGAATAATAATAAATAAATAAATCGCAATCAAAATGCCGAAGCCAACCATACCATGCTCTTCGCTCATTACCGCAAAAATAAAATCCGTATGCGGTTCCGGTAAAAATTCGAGCTGTGATTGGGTTCCTTGCATCCAGCCCTTCCCCCAAATACCGCCGGAACCTATAGCAATTTTAGATTGCAAAATATGATAGCCTGCACCAAGGGGATCTTTTTCCGGATCAAGCAAAGTAAGCACTCGTGTTCGTTGATAATCATGCATCAAATAAAGCCACATAATCGGAATGAATCCTGCTAATCCTACCAGCGCGGCAAAAATCAGCCACCAACTCATCCCTGCCAAAAAGACCACAAATAAACCGGATGCAGTCACCAAAATCGCCGTGCCCAAATCGGGTTGAATCGCGACCAATAAAGTCGGCAGCAAAATCATTGCAATCGCGATAAAAGTTTCACTTAACTTCGGTGGCAACGGACGATTACCTAAATATACCGCCACCATTAACGGCACCGCGAGTTTTACGATTTCGGAAGGTTGAAAGCGAATAATCCCCAGATCAAGCCAGCGTTGCGCACCTTTACTGGTAGTACCGATCGCGTCTACCAAAATCAATAATATAAAACCGATTAAATAAAGATAGGGTGCGATACGCTGATAAAATTTCGGTGGTAATTGAGCCATCACTAACAGTACGGTAAACCCCAAAACAACCTGGATAATACGATTTCGGAACATCACTTCATTTGCTCCCGATGCGCTATATAGCACCAGCATGCCGTACCCGGTGATAGCGATTAACCCCAACAATAAGCCCAAATCTAAATGTAGTGGCTTCCATAAACGAAGCCAAAGCGGTGTTTTTTCTTCCATTATTCTGTTCGTTCGTTTTCTGCCGGCTCGGAAACGACATCGTTAGCGCTGCTCGGCACGTTTGTTTCAGAAACACTTTCGTTGCGTTCTTTATGTTCGATTTCCGGCAAGCGTTTATTTAAATAGTAATCCATAATTTGACGCACCACCGGTGCTGCATTACTGGAGCCGCCACCTGCATTTTCTAAAATAATAGACACTATTATTTGAGGATTCTCATAAGGCGCATAAGCGGTAAACCACGCATGGTCGTGCAGTTCTTTTTTTAAGCCGGCGGCATTATATTTTTGGTTTTCCTTCAAACTGAACACCTGTGCCGTACCGGATTTCCCCGCCACATGATAATTGGCGCCGACAAACGCTTTACGTCCCGTACCTGCCGCGGAATTCACCACGTTAAACATACCGCGTTTTGCTGCATCCCAATACACCTGTTTCGGTTCACTAATATCGTCATAAAGTCGCGGATCCTGATAGGGTTCCACTTTCGCCCCTTCTACCGACTTCATCAAATGCGGGGTATTCACTTTACCATTATTTACCAAAATTGCGGTGGCTTTTGCTACTTGCAACGGCGTTGCTGTCCAATACCCTTGCCCGATACCGACGGAAATGGTATCGCCTTGCACCCATTGGCGTTTATAGCGTTTTTGTTTCCATTCTTTGGAAGGCATATTAGCCGTCGCTTCTTCGCTAATTTCAATTCCCGTTGGCATCCCAAAACCAAAGCGCTTCATCCAACCGGATAAGCGGTCAATTCCTAAGTTGTAAGCGACCTGATAAAAATAAGTATCCGAAGATTCGGTGATTGCTTTATTTAAATCGGTATAGCCATGCCCCGCTTTTTTCCAATCGCGAAAACGTTTTGTCGTGTTCGGCAACATCCAATAACCCGGATCGAAAATCGTCGTGCTTTGATTAATTACTCCTTCCGTTTGCGCTGCCACCGCAATAAACGGTTTCACCGTTGATGCTGGCGGATAAACTCCTTGCGTGGCGCGGCTGTAAAGCGGTCGCGAAGGATCTTCTAATAAACGTTTATAATCCGCACCGGAAATACCGTCCACGAATAGATTATTGTCATAACTCGGTGTGGAAACCATCGCCAGTACGCTACTGTCTTTTGGATCGAGCACTACTACCGCGCCTTTTTGCCCGGCTAATAAATCTGTAATATAACGTTGCAAGGCCAAATCGATAGTTAAATGAATACTTTTACCGGGGATGGCAGGTTGTTCGCGCAGCTTACGAATCACCTTGCCGCGGTTGTTAATTTCTACTTCTTCAAAGCCCGTAGTACCGTGTAGTTGATCTTCGTAATAACGCTCGACACCGAGTTTTCCCATATCATGCGATCCCGCATAATTCGTGAATTTCTCGTCTTTTTTAAGCTTTTCCACATCTTTATCGTTGATTTTACCCACATAACCGAGAATATGTGTCATCACATCGCCGTATAAATAATTACGTTTAAAATAAGGGCGAACATCAAGGCTCGGATATTGATATTGATTTACTGCAAAACGCGCGATTTGCTCTTCCGTCAAATTCGGTTTAAGCATAATTGAAGTATAGCGCGTACCGCGGCGGCGTTCTTTTTGGAAGTTCTCAATATCGTCGTCGGTCAAGCCGACGATATAACGCAATTCTTCAAAGGTTTGCACTAAATTTTCTGTTTTTTCCGGCACAATATATAAGCCAAAGAACGTCAAATTTTCCGCCAGCAATACGCCGTAGCGGTCATAGATCAAACCGCGTGTCGGCGGCACCGGCAAAAGCTTAATACGGTTACCGTTGGAACGGGTTTGGTAGGTATCGAAATTAACGATTTGTAAATGATAAATATTGGTAAATAGCACACCGGTCAACGTCAGAACACCAATAAACGCTACCAATGTACGGCGCGCAAAAAGATTCCGCTCCGCTTTTTTGTCGCGAATCGGTTCATGCGTGGGAGCAGCGAAGAATTTTTTTAAATTCATCTCAAATCGACTTATTTTTTACCATGATTTTAACGATGAAACGCAAGCACAAGCGATTGAACTGTTACTCTCGATGATAAGGATGATGAGTTGTGAGCGACCAGGCTCGATACAAACTTTCCGCAACGACCACACGCACAAGCGGATGCGGTAAAGTGAGCGGCGAAAGCGACCAACTCTGCTCCGCCGCGGCTTTGCAGTCCTGCGAAAGACCTTCCGGCCCGCCGATTAACAAACACAGATCACGCCCGTCATTTTTCCACGCCTCCAATTGCTCGGCGAGTTGCGCTGTTGTCCAAGGCTTGCCCGGAATATCCAAAGTTACCACTTTACCTTTGCCGCATGCAGCTAACATCGCTTTGCCTTCCTGTTCCAAAATGCGTTTAATGTCAGCATTTTTACCGCGCTTGCCGGCGGGAATTTCGATTAATTCAAAAGGCATATCTTTCGGGAAACGACGTTGGTATTCTTCAAATCCGGCGGTAACCCAGGCCGGCATTTTGGTGCCTACGGCAATTAACGAGATCTTCACAAGCGTTCCCTTATTTGTTCAATGCGGTGCTATTTTCGTTATCCAACGTCTAGCCCGTTCTATGCCCAAAGTTTCTCCAATTGGTAAAGTTCTCGCGTCTCGCGTTGCATGATATGAACCATGGTTTGGCCTAAATCCACCACGATCCAATCAGCAGTATTTTTGCCTTCTTGGCCGAATGTTTCCACGCCTGCTTTTTTGCATTCCGCAATTAAATTATCCGCCATCGCCGACACTTGGCGGCTTGACGTTCCGGTGCAGATCACCATATTTTCGGTGACGGAGGATTTGCCGCGTACATCAAAATGCACGATATCCGAGCCCTTTAAATCGCCCAGTTTATTAATGACAAATTCGACTAATGACATGCTCTTTCCTTTATTTGTAAAAGCGCGAGATTCTACCATTGAATGGTGCGCAGGACTAGGGAAAAGGACAAAACGCGTATTTTTTGAGTGCACTTTTATTTTCTAGAAACAGAAACAAGCGGCTTTTCAATTTTCTTTTGGGCGCGTCGCTTTTGAAAAAAGGCGCTCAGTTTTTGACCACATTCTTCGGCCAGAACGCCCGCGCTAATTTCCACACAATGATTCATTTTGTAATCGTCAAAAAAGTGAAAACGCGAACCAACGGCACCAGTTTTATAATCCGCAGCACCGAACACCAAGCGTTTAATGCGGCTGTGCAAAATTGCGCCGGCGCACATAGTGCAAGGCTCAAGCGTAACATAAAGGGTGCAATTGAGCAGACGATAATTTTCTAGATTTTTCGCGCCATTGCGCAATGCCACAATCTCCGCGTGGGCGGTCGGATCATGTTCCATAATGGACAGATTCCAGCCCTCGCCGAGAATATTGCCGAGCTCATCCACCAGCACCGCACCCACCGGAATTTCACCCAACGCTTCCGCTTTGTCAGCCAAGGCAAGGGCGTGGCGCATGAATTTTTCGTCTAAATCTGATTGTACTTCTATTGTTTGGGCGTTTGCTTGCACTTTCGCGTCTTAAACAGAGAAAGGATATTTAATCGGCTCGTGAGATTGGTAACCGATAACCTTGAAATCGTCCATCGTGACCCAAGTTTCGAGGTCTTCAAGAGTTTTGATGTCCGGATTAATTTCTAATTTTGGCAACGGGAACGGTTCACGTTTGAGTTGAACATCACGCATCAATTCAAGTTGATCTTCATAAATATGCGCATTGACAATTTTATGATACACCTTGCCCGCTTTTGTACCGGTAATTTGCGCCATTAAAGCTAAGAAAGTGAACGCTTGAATTTGATTGAAATTCAAGCCCAACGGCACATCGCAGGAACGTTGATAGCTGGTGAGATAAAGCGTGTCGCCCAGTAAAGAAAAGGTATGCGTGTGCATACAAGGACGCAAACAGCCCAGATCAAATTCGCCCGGATTAAAGAAGGTCAAAATTTCGCCGCGATCATCAATACCTTTGGCCAGGTTATTAACAATTTTGCCCAGTTGATCGACTGTTTCGCCATTCGGTTTGCGCCATGCGCGCCCCTGCACGCCGTACACGCGTCCCATGTCGTCGATACCTTTGCGGTGTGGATTGGCCAACCATGAGGCATTTTCATTGGCGTTTGCGTCCCAAGTTTTAGTGCCGAGTTTACGAAAATCGGCGGCATTATCGTAACCACGGATATAACCTAAAAATTCCGCAATCGCCGCTTTCCAGTAGCTTTTGCGGGTGGTAATCAACGGAAATCGGTTGTTAGCCACATCGTATTCGAGATCCGCATTAATAACCGTTAAACACCGCTTACCGGTGCGCTCGTTGGCGATCCATTGACCTTCGTCAATAATCCGCTGGCAAAGCTCAAGATATTGTTGCATAAGAATTCCTTAGGATTTGGCGGGCGCACTGTTGCTTGAATCAGTACGCATATAAGCCCATGCCATAATTAAAACGCCGCCAATAATCATTGGTAAACAAAGCGCTTGGCCGCGCGTCATAATGCCGAGGAAGGATTCCGTTTCCGGCTCGCGCACGTATTCCACGATAAAACGAAATATTCCGTAACCGATTAAGAATAAACCGGCAACCGAACCTGTCGGACGGGATTTTCTAATAAATAAATTCAAGATGGCAAATAACACCAGACCTTCTAAAAAAGCTTCATAAAGTTGTGATGGGTGACGCGGCAGTAATTGCGGATCTGTAGGAAAAATCATCGCCCAAGGTACGTCGGTTTGGCGTCCCCAAAGTTCGAGATTAATGAAGTTACCGATTCGTCCCAAACCTAAACCGAACGGAATCAGCGGCGCAACAAAATCAGCAGTTTGCCAAAAATTACGTTTTTGCGCATGAGAAGTCCAAATCATCGCGATGATCACCCCGATAAGACCGCCGTGGAAAGACATTCCGCCTTCCCAAACACGGAAGAGATAGCTCGGTTCTTGCAAGAAATGATCGATATTGTAAAAGAATACGTCACCAACGCGTCCGCCGATAAACACGCCCATAAAACCGTTAAATAACAAGCTATCTACTTGCTCTACGGTCCAACCACTAGTCGGACGAGCGGCACGACGCACCGCCAACCAACGGGCGAAAATAAACCCGAGTAAATACATTAAACCGTACCAACGCAAGCCAATATTGCTATCGCCAATAGTAAAAATGGTCGGATCAAAGTGCGGAAGCACTAAATATTGATTCATAATTTTCCTTATTTCAGAAACATATCGACGGCGATGACGACAAGTAATAATGCAAAGCCTTTTTTCAAAATCGATACCGGTAGTTTTGAAGTCGCGGTTGCGCCAAGTTTAGAGGTAAAAAATGACGTGGCCGTAATACCTAACACGGCCGGCAAATAAATGTACCCCAAGGAATACTCTGGCATAGTAGTATTGCCCCAACCACTCACAGCAAAACTCAACATCCCCGATAATCCAAGTAACATGCCGCAAAAGGCAGAAGATCCGATAGCTTTTTTCATATCAATACCGCGTGAATTTAAAAACGGCACGATAAAACCACCGCCGCCGATACCGGCCGCGCTTGACGCCATGCCGATTAAAATACCGCCTACAATTGACGAGGTGGTGGTGAGTGTTTTGGACGATTGCGTAGCTTTAGCTTTAATGGAAAACAGCATTTTTATCGCTAAATAAACCACTAAACAAGCAAATAATTTAGCTGCAACGGCGCGATCAAGTTTGCCAATAAACAAACCACAGATAAATACTGTAACCATAATGACGGGAGCGAGAATTTTCACCGCATCCCACACAATATTGCCGAGTTTATGATGGCGTTGAGCGGAAGAAAAACCGGTAATCACGATAGTGGCGAATGAGGTGCCCAATGCGGTGCTCATAAGCAAAGGTTCCGGCACGCCCATCATCGGCAATAAATAAACTAAAGTCGGCACAATCACCAAACCGCCACCGATACCGAAAAGCCCGGCAAGAAACCCGACGATACAACCTACCAGCAAACAAATAGCAATAAAAGTTAGCATAATCTACCCTCTTTTATTCAACGGGCGTTTGGAATATTTAGCATAATGCGGCTTACGCGGAAAAACCGGTTTAATATCAGATTCCGTTTGATGCTCCGTTTGTTTTTCTTTTTCGCCGAAAAATAAAAAAGTTGCGAATTCTTTCATCGCGCGGCGATACACGTCTTTCTTGAACGACACCACTTGGCGCACCGGATACCAAAAACTCACCCAACGCCAACCATCAAATTCCGGCGACTTGGTGGCTTGCATATTGATATTTTTTTCTTCGGAGACGAGCTGTAATAAGAACCAACGTTGTTTTTGCCCGATACATATCGGTTTACTGTCATAACGTAACAAACGTTTCGGTAATTTATAACGCAGCCAATGTTTTGATACGTATAAAATACGTACGTCTTTCGGCTGCAACCCCACTTCCTCGTAAAGTTCGCGATACATCGCTTGTTCCGCGCTTTCGTTATCATTAATGCCGCCTTGCGGAAACTGCCAAGAATTCTGTCCGCAACGTTTCGCCCAAAGCACCTGTCCTTTGCGATTGCAAATCACAATGCCCACATTGGGACGGTAGCCGTCAAAATCGATCACTATCGTTTTTACCTTAAATTTTGACTCAAAAATAATCCGCGAATTGTTTCATAAATCCGCTTTTTTATCAACCAACGCCCAAAGCGCACTACCCTTCCATCATCATTCTTATTGTGGATAATTCTGTGGTTAACCGTTACAAAAAACATCGAGAAATTGTGTAGAAGATCGTGAAGATCGCGTCGATGACTTCCTTCCCTCCGTGTTATCCGCTTTAATAACAAAACTTGTTTGCAAAAAGCTAATAGCTCTTTATTTCATCGGAAATACCTTAAAAAGCGCTTAAAAAACATTCGGTTTGCTTAAATCGCATAATTTTTACAATAAGAGCCGACGAGCTTGTGAGTTATTCAATATTTCTGTGGATAAAATTGTGGCTGGGAAAATTCATAACCTTGTATAACTTTGCCGAATCAAACGGCCGCGCTCTACAAGAAATTTTAATTCTTTTTAATTCAAATAGTTAAATTAATAATTCTAGGAAATTCATGATGTGAGTAATTCCGCAAATGCACCGTTCATTTTTTAACCATTAAAATTTAATCCGCTCAAATAACGTTTCCAGTCAAAATATTGTCCTGGATCGATCTTGCGTCCCGGCGAAATATCGGCGTGCCCTACGATACGCTCGCTCGTAATTTTGGGATAGGCTTGCATGATCAATTGAGTGAGCCACTGCAAAGCCTGATATTGTGCATCAGTAAAAGGTTGTTCATTGCTACCTTCCAGCTCAATACCGATAGCAAAATCATTGCATTTTTCTCGTCCTTGAAAACAGGAAAGCCCGGCATGCCAAGCACGCTTGTTAAAACTTACGTACTGCGTAATACGTCCGTCACGTTCAATTAAACAATGGGCCGACACGCGAATGCGATGAATTTCTTTAAAATAAGGATGAATTGTTGGGTCAAGCTTTCCTTGAAAAAAATCATCAATATAGCCACCACCGAATTCTTCCGGCGGCAGGCTAATGTAATGGATCACAAGCAGCGAAATATCTTTAATATCCGGCCGCGCATCAAAATGAGGAGAGAAAATATGGCGGCAATTCTTTAGCCAACCTTGTTCAATATTCTGCGTTTTTTTCATACTTCTTTTCTATCTTTGCGATCGTGATCGCATAAAAAATGCGATCGGTTTTACGGATATTTCTTCCTTTTTCACAATCGTTGCGCCACCTTTGGCAAAACTTGTACTAGTAAAAGGAAAATCTATGAAATTTATTTCTTCACACGTATTAAAAAAGGGTTTTACTCTAATTGAATTAATGATTGTCATCGCGATTATCGCCATTTTGGCAACTGTTGCCATTCCCTCTTATCAAAATTACACCCAAAAAGCGGCGATGTCCGAATTGTTGCAAGCTTCCGCACCTTATAAAGCAGATGTTGAGCTGTGCATTTACGGTACTGGCGCCACCACTAATTGTAGCGGCGGGAGTAACGGTGTGGCGGCCAATACCACTACTGCAAAAGGTTATATAAAAAGTATCAGTACTAACGCCGGTGCGATTACTGTGGTTGGTGACGGCACATTGAAAGACATTCAATACACGCTCACTGCCACTGGTGACAAAAGTAAGGGCATAACTTGGGCGGCCAGCTGTAGCGGTGATAAATCTCTCTTCCCGGCCGGATTCTGTTCTAAATGACAACTTATTATTTAACAACGGTTACCGCACAAAACGGCGAAATCTTCGAGATTTCGCCTGAACTTTGGGCTCGAAACCAACAACAAAGTGCGCTGTTTTTACGCTATTTTACCCTCCCCTTAAAAGAAGAAGAGCATCGAATCTGGCTGGCGATCGATTCTCTGAATAATCTCTCCGCTTGCGAAACCATCGCCTTTATTTGCGGCAAATTGGTAGAACCGGTATTGCTCGACAGCGTACAACTTAAAGCGCTTTTGCAACAACTAGCACCACAAGCTTCACAAGAGGAAGAACAGGTTAACTTTTACGCCTCGCAAGAAGAGGAATCGACCGATTCGTTGGATGATGAACCGGTCATTCAATTGCTCAATCGTATCTTTGAATCCGCTCTGCAAAAGAACGCGTCCGATATTCATTTGGAAACCTTACAACATCAATTTCAAGTGCGGTTCCGAATCGACGGAGTATTGCAACCACAAACTCCGATCAGTAAAAATCTGGCGAATCGTTTAATTTCTCGTTTAAAATTACTCGCTAAACTCGACATCAGTGAAACCCGCCTACCACAAGACGGCCGTTTTCAGTTTAAAACCACGTTTTCCGATATTCTTGATTTTCGTCTTTCCACTTTGCCAACCCATTGGGGGGAAAAAGTGGTACTGCGCGCCCAACAAAACAAACCGGTCGAACTCAGCTTTGCCGAATTGGGTATGACGGAAGCCCAACAAGCTTCGTTCCAACAGGCACTCAGCCAACCGCAGGGATTAATTTTAGTCACCGGGCCGACCGGCAGCGGAAAAAGTATTTCACTTTACACCGCACTTCAATGGCTTAATACGCCCGATAAACACATTATGACGGCGGAGGATCCGATAGAAATTGAACTTGACGGCATTATTCAAAGCCAAATCAATCCGCAAATTGGACTGGATTTTAGCCGACTTTTACGTTCTTTTTTGCGTCAAGATCCCGATATCATTATGCTTGGCGAAATTCGTGATGAAGAAAGCGCCGCCATGGCATTACGCGCCGCACAAACCGGACATCTAGTACTTTCCACCCTTCATACCAATGATGCGATTTCCGCGATTTCTCGTTTACAACAACTCGGCATTAAGCAACACGAGATCGAAAGCAGCTTACTACTCGTCATCGCCCAGCGACTAGTACGCAAGCGTTGCCGAAAGTGCAGACAATCTTCAGATGTCACTTTCATCCAGGCTTGTGATTGTCATCAAGGTTATCACGGACGCATTGGTGTTTACCAATTCTTACATTGGCAAGAAAACGGTTATCAAACGGATTTCGACAATCTTCGTCAAAGCGGATTGGAAAAAGTAAAACAAGGCGTAACGGACGAAGCGGAAATCCATCGCGTTTTAGGCTCGGCCTAATTAAGGAAACCGATATGGCAAAAAAACTTTTTTACTATCGCGCACGGAACACCTTAGAACAACTGCAAAAAGGTTCTATTATTGCCGATTCCATCCGTGCGGCAGAATTTCAACTAATGAATCGCGGGTTGACAAACATCAAACTGCAACAAAATTGGCAATTTAACAACAAGCCAAAAAATGCGGAAATCAGCGCATTATTAAACCAACTTGCCATATTATTACAATCTGCCATTTCGCTTAAAAATAGCCTGCAAATATTACAGCAAAATTGCACCCAACTCGCATTAAACGAATGGGTCGAGCAACTTTTACAGAGCATTGAATCCGGTTTATCCTTTTCACAAAGTATTGAACGGCAAGGGAAATACCTCACTCGACAAGAAATTCAACTAATTCAGGTGGGCGAAATGACCGGCAAATTGGCATTAGTATGCGGGAAAATAGCGTCACATCGTAATCACTCTTTGGCGTTACAACGCAAGTTGCAAAAAATTATGCTCTATCCATCAATGGTACTTGGCATTTCTCTGTCACTCACGTTGATGCTGTTGCTTTTTATTGTGCCGCAATTTGCCGAAATGTACCAAAGCAACAATAGTGAACTACCGACTTTAACCCGAGTTTTACTCACGATGTCAAATTTTTTAAGAGAAGAATTATATATTCTTTTGTTACTAAGCCTTTTTCTCGGACTTTTCTACCACTTAAAATTTAAGCAATCACCACATTTTAAACAACAAAAAGCGCGTATTATCGCCCTTATGCCGATTTTCGGTAAAATTCAACAGCTTTCCCGCTTAGTTAATTTCAGCCAAAATTTACACATTATGCTGCAGGCCGGAGTACCGTTAAATCAAGCGCTCAATAGTTTTCTACCGCGCGCCCAAAGTTGGCAAATTAAGTCTCCGCTTACCTCCGATGCGGTGCTAGACGGCGAGGTCAAATCAATTTTGCAATGGGTTTCACAAGGCTATGCGTTTTCTGATAGCATCAGTAGCCGTCTGTTCCCGATGGAAGCGCAACAAATGCTGCAAATCGGTGAAAAGAGCGGCAAACTTGCGTTGATGTTGCAACATATTGCAGAAAATTATCAAGAAAAACTCAATCACCAAATTGATCTGCTTTCTCAAATACTTGAACCTTTGATGATGGTGATCATCGGCGGTTTAATCGGCATAATTATGATGGGTATGTATTTACCGATTTTTAATATGGGATCGGTAGTGCAATGATTGGTTTCGCAACATTTTTACTCGGCGGAACCTTAGGCGTCGCATTATATCTTTATATTTCGAGCTTTATCGAACGATTACAAACGGATGTTTATGCCGCTTATGTCGAACTCTTCCCTAACAATCCTCCGCCTTTCCAAAAGCATTTAGCAAACCTACAAACACAAAAATGCGGTCACGTTTTGCAATATTTTTTCGTTGTCGGATTTATTTTTAGCGCATTTGCCGCACTCGCGCCTAGCCCCTCATTTGCCTTATGGTTTAGCACCGCATTGGCTTTGCTGTGGGCAATCGCTTATCTCGATTGGCGCTATCGACTCATATCACCAACGCCCTGTTTAGGATTGCTCGCCCTCGGATTATTCGGCGCAGCGCAATCGTTTTCAGATTTGATGTTAGAACAAAGTCTACAAAGTGCAGCCGGTTTTTTCCTGCTTTTTTACGCCGTTTATTGGTTCGCCAAATGGCATTATAAACAAGAAGCCTTCGGTCGCGGAGATTACTGGCTCGCACTCGCTATCGGCAGCTACTTGCCATTAGAACAACTTCCGATATTTTTGTTGATTGCTTGTGTAACAGGAATTCTATTCGCTCTTCCACTCAGAAAAACCAAGGAATTTTTACCCTTTGCGCCTTTTCTGTGTTTATCGTTTATTATGCTTAATGCGAAATATTTAATTTAACAAAAAACCAAAATCATTCGCTGCTTCGATTCACAGACGAAATTATTGCAGCAAGCCCGAGTTAGCTTCATCAATGAGTTTATCGCTTCTTGTGAAAATCAGTTATCCCGCCTTTTTTTCGAACGTCGCATCTTGTAGTATTAACCGTCGATTATTTGTCGTTACGATTTTATGATCGACGTTTATTTTTAATCTAACTTAGCTAAACCTAGCTTAGTCGCAAGGACTTTCTATGACTTATATTATCGGCCTCACCGGAGGAATCGGCAGTGGTAAAAGCACGATTACAGAATTATTCGCCGAATTAGGCGTCCCTTCGGTTGATGCCGATATTATTGCGCATGAGGTGGTAAAAAAAGGTTCTCCTTCGCTTGCAAAAATTATCGAACATTTCGGCAAGCATATTTTATTGGATAACGGCGAACTCAATCGTGCGGCATTACGTGAACTGATTTTTACTAACGAGAAAGAAAAAAATTGGCTCAACGATTTATTACACCCGATTATTCGCCAAGAAATCACGACGCAACTTGCCGCACAAACAGCGCCTTATACACTTTTTGTTGCACCACTTCTTATCGAAAATAATCTCACAACACTTTGCGATCGCGTGCTTGTGGTCGATGTTGCGCCTGCCACCCAACTCGCCCGCGCCGCTCGGCGCGATCATAATAATATTAAGCAAATTCAACGCATTATGGATGCGCAAGTAAGTCGCGAAGCGCGGTTGAAATGGGCGACCGAGGTAATTAACAACGACGCCAATCTTGTCGAAAATTTACTTCAGTTAAAGCAAAAAGTGCTAGAATTGCACCGCTTTTATTTACAACAAGCGGAGTTAAAACGTGTCGGACGAAATCATTGAAGTGCCTTGCCCCATTTGTCAAAAAAACGTTCCCTGGACATCAGACAGTCCCTTTCGCCCTTTTTGCAGCAAACGTTGTCAATTAATCGATCTCGGAGAATGGGCAGCGGAAGAAAAAGCGATCTCGAGTGACAGCGCCGATTTTGCGACCAATCCGGAATTCAATGATGAATGGCATGTAAAATAAGTGTTTGACATAAATAAAGTAAGCGATAAAGCAATTTTTATTAACCGTATTTTTACTTCATTTACGCCATAGCTCCTCACCGAACCGCATTGAATGCAATCGATTGCTTTGTTAGAATGACCGCATTTTTTCAAGGTAAATAAGGAGTCGCTATGGCATTTAATCTTAAAAACAGACATTTATTGAGTTTAGTCAATCACAGCGAACGTGAAATTCGATTTTTATTAGATTTAGCACGCGATTTAAAACGAGCAAAATATGCCGGTACGGAACAACCTCGCTTAACCGGTAAAAATATTGCCCTTATCTTTGAGAAAACCTCCACCCGCACCCGATGTGCCTTTGAAGTCGCCGCTTACGATCAAGGCGCACATGTGACTTATATTGATCCCGTTTCCTCCCAAATCGGTCACAAAGAATCAATGAAAGACACCGCACGCGTATTAGGCAGAATGTACGACGCCATTGAATATCGCGGTTTCAAACAGTCCGTCGTAAACGAATTGGCGCAATATGCCGGGGTGCCGGTATTTAACGGCTTGACCGACGAATTTCACCCGACTCAAATGCTCGCCGACGTGTTGACCATGATGGAAAACTGCGAAAAACCGTTAAGCCAAATCAGCTATGTGTATATCGGCGATGCACGTAACAATATGGGCAACTCCTTGTTATTAATCGGCGCAAAATTAGGAATGGATGTGCGAATCTGCGCACCGAAAGCCTTGTTGCCGGAAGATGCTCTCGTTGCAATGTGCCAAGAATTTGCCAAACAATCGGGTGCGCGCATTACCGTGACGGAAGATATCGACAAAGCGGTAAACGGCGTAGATTTCGTGCATACCGACGTGTGGGTTTCTATGGGCGAACCGCTTGAAGCTTGGGGTGAACGAATCGATATGTTAATGCCTTATCAAGTGACGCCTGAGTTAATGAAACGCACCCGTAATCCGAAAGTAAAATTTATGCATTGCCTACCGGCTTTCCACAATAGCGAAACCAAAGTCGGCAAAGAAATCGCCGCACAATATCCGCAATTAGCAAACGGTATTGAAGTAACCGAAGACGTATTCGAATCACCGGCAAATGTGGCATTCGAACAAGCAGAAAACAGAATGCACACCATAAAAGCGGTGATGGTGGCAAGCCTTGCTTAGTTAAGCTTGATAGCATCGCAGTTCAATGCGGTGCTATTTTTTTATCGCATTATAAAAAAAGAAGGAAAGTAAAATGAGAATTGTGGTTGCCTTAGGCGGAAACGCATTATTAAAAAGAGGAGAGCCGATGACGGCTCAAAATCAATCGGCCAATATTCGTATCGCGGCAGAGCAGCTTGCTAAGATTAAGCAAGATCATGAATTGGTGATTTCACACGGTAATGGCCCACAAGTAGGACTGCTAGCATTACAACATGCCGCCTATCATGCACAAGATGCGAAAATCGAACCCTATCCGTTAGACGTATTGGTTTCTCAAACGGTAGGCATGATCGGTTATATGTTGCAACAAGAACTCACCAATTTGCTGCCGCAAACGCCGACCATTACGGTATTAAGCCAAGTGATTGTGGATCCGAACGATCCGGCCTTTGAAAAACCAAGCAAACCGATCGGTCAGATTTACGGCAAAGCAGAAGCGGAAAAACTTGCCGCAGAAAAAGGCTGGACGATTATGCCGGACGGTCAACATTATCGTCGCGCAGTGCCCAGTCCGTTGCCAAAATCAGTTACCGGTATGGATTCCGTGAAAGCCTTACTGGCGAATAAAAATATCGTGATTTGTGGCGGTGGCGGCGGTATTCCGAGCTATTACAATGAAAAGGGAGAATTACAAGGCGTGGAAGCCGTAGTGGACAAGGATTTGTGCACGGCAGTGATTTCGCAAGAGCTAAAGGCCGATTTATTCATCATCGCGACGGACGTCCCGGCGGCTTGCGTAAACTTTAACAAAGCAGAACAAAAACAAATCGCCCGCGCCAATCCGACCGCATTGGAAGCATTGGCTGACGAGTTCGCACCGGGATCCATGGGGCCAAAAGTGAAAGCGGTGATTAACTTCGTAAAAGCTACCGGCAAAGATGCGGTAATTGGTTCGCTTGCAGATATTGAGCGTATCGTACAAGGCAAAGCGGGGACGCGCGTGACAAATGCCATTAACGGCGTGGAATTTTACTAATCAAACATAAAAGGGGAGCAACGGCTCCCCTTTTTGACGGACGAAAAACCACCGCACTTTCGCCTTAATTTCAGTTTCATGTAGCAAAATAGCACCGCATTGGAAGCCGCTTCAATGCGGTGCTATTTTGCAAGGTCATTTCAGCCTTGCGGTACAGCTACATCATTTCGCTTAATTTTTTCCTTTCACATCTAAAATCACCACCTCCGATTGCGATCCCAAACGCATCGGAATGCCCCAAAAGCCGAAGCCTGAGGTAACCATAAAATATGGCGTACCGATTTTTTCCAAGCCGTAATCAATGCGGTACAGTAGGCCGGTGATAAGATTGGCCGGGAAAATTTGCCCTTTGTGGGTGTGCCCGGAAACCTGCAAATCAAACGGTAGCGCCGAATGGATGTCCACTTCGGACGGACGATGATCCAACACGATAATCGGCAAATTTAAATCCGCTTGTTTGAGCAACATTTCCGTCGTCGGGCGGGATGTATTCAAATCGTCGTTACGCCCAATCAAAACGAATTCGTTATTAATCACCCTAGTTTGATCTTGAAGAAGTGTTATACCCGCTTTGCGAATTTCATCGCTGATTTCGTCTTGATGCCCGAAGAAATCATGATTGCCGAGGGTCGCGTAAACACCGAGCGGTGCTTGCAGTTTAGCCAAATGTGGGCGCATATTTTCCGCTAAATAGGCATCGACATTGTCATCCATAATATCGCCCGGCAACAAAATCAGATCGACTTTTTGTTCGGTCATAATTTGCGTTAATTTATCCAGTTCTTGCGCGCCGAATAAAACGCCCAAATGCAGATCGCTCGCCACGCCGATGCGCAACGGTTTTATCGGTTTATCAAATTGAATGTTGTAATGAACAACGCGCGGCACATAGGCATTATACAGGCTCAAACCAATTAAGCCGGCGAGCCCGACGGGATAAACAAAACGTAGCAGGCGATCAATTTCGGCAAAGTTTTTACTTTTCTTCAAAACAACACGAAGGAAACCTATTGCCACGCTTACAAAGGCTGAAAAAAGTAATAGCGTGAGCATCAATGCAATGAAACGAAAGGCAGTAAAAAATTGCGCGACATGGCAAATTAGCACCGCATTGGGCGCCGTAAACAGTGCCAAGCTCAGCCATTTTTTGCTTTGCGGACAATGCTTATCGACCCAAAGCCACCGTAAGGTGCGGTTAAAAATGGCGAGCAAACATTGCAAAACGATAACAACGATGGCGAAAATAAAGTAATAACGCGTTTCCATGACGTCTGTTTTCCCTTGATTTTAAAGGCGCGCATCATAAATTTCTTTGTTTTCAAAGGCAAATTTTTTCGCTAGAATGCGAGCGTTTTTTTGACTGATACTTGATAAAAGGACGACATTATGTTTGGAAAAGGTGGCTTAGGCGGCTTAATGAAACAAGCCCAACAAATGCAAGAAAAAATGCAAAAAATGCAGGAAGAAATTGCGCAACTTGAAGTAACCGGTGAATCGGGCGCAGGCTTGGTGAAAATCACCCTTAACGGTGCGCATAACTGCCGTCGCATCGATATTGATCCGTCTTTAATGGAAGACGACAAGGAGATGTTGGAAGATTTAATTGCCGCGGCGTTTAACGATGCGGTGCGCCGTGCGGAAGAACTGCAAAAAGAAAAAATGGCGTCCGTTACCGCCGGTATGCCGTTACCGCCGGGCATGAAATTTCCGTTTTAATTCGTAAGGTGCGTGGATAAAACATTCATGCACCGTTTCACATTTATCCCATCTCTTTAATATGCAAAGCAGTCCACTTTTAGAACACCTTATCGAAAATTTACGTTGTCTTCCGGGCGTGGGACCGAAATCGGCGCAGCGTATGGCGTATCATTTATTACAACGTAATCGTAGTGGCGGCATGAATTTAGCGCACGCGCTCACCGAAGCAATGTCTAAAATCGGTCACTGTTCACAATGTCGTGATTTTACCGAAGAAGAAACTTGCAACATTTGTAATAATCCGCGTCGCCAAAATTCCGGCTTGCTTTGCGTGGTGGAAATGCCTTCCGATATTCAAGCAATTGAGCAAACCGGACAATTTTCCGGCCGTTATTTCGTCTTGATGGGGCATTTGTCACCATTGGACGGTATCGGTCCGCGCGAAATCGGTTTGGATTTATTGCAACAACGTTTGACGGAAGAATCCTTCCACGAAGTAATTCTCGCAACCAATCCGACGGTGGAGGGCGATGCCACAGCGAACTACATTGCGGAAATTTGTCGCTTGCACAATATTAAAGTGAGTCGTATTGCGCACGGTATTCCGATCGGCGGCGAGCTGGAAACGGTGGATGGCACCACATTAACTCACTCTTTCCTCGGTCGTCGTCAGATCGACTGATTATTATGCGTCTCTTTATTGCTGAAAAACCGAGCTTGGCTCGTGCCATTGCCGATGTGTTGCCGAAACCACATCTGCGCGGCGACGGATTTATCCGATGCGGCGATAACGATGTCGTCACTTGGTGCGTGGGGCATTTGTTGGAACAAGCCGAGCCCGAAGCATACGATCCGAAATTCAAACAATGGCGTTTGGAACATCTGCCAATTATTCCGGAAAAATGGCAATTATTACCGCGCAAAGAAGTTAAAAAACAGCTTTCCACAGTGGAAAAACTGATTCATCAAGCTGACGAATTGGTAAACGCGGGCGATCCGGATCGCGAAGGGCAATTGTTAGTGGACGAAGTGTTTAGTTACACCAAGTTAAGCACCGAAAAACGCGATCGAATTCAGCGTTGTTTAATTAGTGATTTGAATCCCAATGCGGTGGCGAAAGCGGTTAACAAGCTGCAACCGAATCGTAATTTCATTCCGCTAGCCACCTCCGCACTAGCCCGCGCCCGTGCCGATTGGCTATACGGTATTAATATGACGCGCGCTTACACTATTCGCGGCCGGCAGGCGGGTTATAACGGCGTGCTTTCCGTCGGACGCGTACAAACACCGGTATTAGGACTGATTGTGCGGCGCGATTTGGATATTGAACATTTCCAACCCAAAGATTTCTTTGATGTGCTGGCATGGATTAATCCGGAAGGTAAGCATGAAAAAACGTCGGAAACCTCAACTGCGCTTTTTAGCGCCTTATGGCAACCAAGTAAAGCTTGCGAAGATTATCAAGATGATGACGGCCGCGTACTTTCTCAAGGCTTAGCAGAAAATGTAGCAAAACGCATTTCCGGTCAGCCTGCGGAAGTGACGGAATATAAAAACTCGCACGAAAAAGAGAGCGCACCGCTGCCTTATTCTCTATCCGCTTTGCAAATCGATGCAGCGAAGCGCTTCGGCATGTCCGCGCAAGCGGTTTTAGATACCTGTCAGCGCTTGTATGAAACCCATCGTTTGATTACCTATCCGCGTTCCGATTGTCGTTATTTACCGGAAGAACATTTTGCCGAACGATATAATGTGTTCAATGCGGTTTCCGTGCATTGCGATGCTTACCAAACTTTGCCGAGCCTGATTGATGCCAATCGGCGTAACCGCTGTTGGAACGATAAAAAAGTCGATGCACACCATGCGATTATTCCGACTGCAAAAAATCGCGCAGTTAATTTAACTCATGAAGAACACAATATTTATGGTTTAATTGTTCGCCAATATTTAATGCAATTTTGTCCGGATGCAGAATATCGCAAAAGCAAAATCACCCTGAACATTGCCGGTGGAACTTTTATTGCTCAAGCACGAAATCTGCAAACTGCCGGCTGGAAAGCATTACTCGGCAAAGAAGATGACTCGGAAAATCAAGAACCACTCTTGCCGATTGTGAAAAAAGGACAAATATTGCATTGTGAACGCGGCGAAGTGGTGAATAAAAAAACACAACCACCAAAACCCTTTACTGATGCAACATTGCTTTCGGCGATGACCGGGATTGCGCGTTTCGTACAAGATAAAGAATTGAAAAAAATCCTACGCGAAACCGATGGACTAGGTACAGAAGCAACACGCGCGGGTATTATTGAATTATTGTTTAAACGAGGCTTTTTAATTAAAAAAGGACGCAACATTCACAGTACGGAAGCCGGACGAATTTTAATTCAAGCTTTGCCGGATATTGCTACACAGCCCGACATGACGGCGCATTGGGAAGCGCAGTTGAACGATATCAGTCAAAAACAAGCAACTTACCAGCAATTTATGTACAGTCTAAGTCAAATGTTGCCGGACTTGGTGCGTTTTGTGAATTTCAATGCGTTGCGCCAGCTAAGTCAAGTCAGTCGAAACACAAAAGCCGAACAGAACATGCGCCAAAGAACAGTCAGGAAAACTAAAAAATCAGCGAAGAACAAGGCTTCTGATTAAAGTTGATACAATCAATGCATAAATAATAAAAAAAACTTGCGGAAGTCTCGCAGTTTTTATATTATTCGCCGCGATTTTCTTGCGTAATGCGCAATTCAGAGTAGAAAAAATGTATCAAGTTCTTTTATTTATTTATGTTGTTGTCGCTATTGCCTTGATCGGGTTTATTCTCGTTCAACAAGGTAAAGGAGCAAACGCCGGTGCATCTTTTGGAGGAGGCGCTTCAGGCACAATGTTTGGTTCAGCCGGTGCAGGTAACTTTTTAACCCGCGCCAGTGCAATTTTAGCAACTGTGTTTTTTGTAATTGCGCTGGTATTAGGTAACATAAATTCTCATCGCAATAACCTTGAAAAAAGTACGTTCGATGATTTGTCTCAAGCCGCTGAACAAGTCCAACAAAATCAACAAGTTGCTCCGGCAATAGAAAACAAAAATAGCGATATCCCGCAATAATAAACAAATAAACGCTCTGGTGGTGGAATTGGTAGACACGCTATCTTGAGGGGGTAGTGGCCGCAGGCCGTGCGAGTTCAAGTCTCGCCCAGAGCACCATATCACTAAACAAAACCCCGCGTAATTAATCGCGGGGTTTTGTTTTATCCGGTTCCGATAAGGAAATGTTCACTAATTTGAAGGTTAATGCAATTTCAATCGCGGTTTTAAATATCGATTGATTTTATCCACTAAGATAATCAAACCGATTTTAATACAGCCGTGTAATGCGTGTTGGTGCATGCGATAAAGCGACACGTAAGCGAATTGGGCGAATTTACCGTGAACGGTGAGCGGGTTTTTACCGAATTTGTTGGTTAAACTGCCCAATGCGGTGAAACTTGAAAGGGAAACCAATGTGCCTTTATCATTGTATTTGAAGGCTTTTAACGGTTGATTTGCAAAAATTGCAAAGAGATTTTTCGCGCAGGCTTTTGCCATTTGATGTGCGGCTTGCGCACGCGGCGGCACTAATTTTCCGTCCGGTTGCGTTAATGCGGCGCAGTCGCCGATGGCAAAAATGCTGTCATCTACAGTAGTTTGTAGCGTATCTTTTACGACTAATTGATTGATGCGGTTGATTTCCAAGCCATCAAAATGATGCGTGACGGTTGAGGTGCGTACGCCCGCCGCCCAAACGATTAAATCTGCTTTAATTTGTTCGCCATCTTTCGTTATCAGCGTATTCGGTTGCGCTTCAGTGATCATCGTGTTGAGTTTCACTTCGGTGCCCATTTCACGTAACTCATCCAGCACCGCATCGGACAAATTTTCCGGCAAGGCGGGCAATAAACGCGGGCCGGCTTCCACCAATGTGACTTGTAAACAATCGCTGTCGATTTTGCCGTAACCGTAGGAAGACAAATCTTCCGCCGCATGATAAAGCTCTGCGGTAAGTTCCACGCCGGTCGCGCCACCGCCAACGATCGCAATATTGATTTTACTTTGGTCGACCAGTTTCTGTTTAAATTCTTCTTCACCAATATCGTCTAGTGCGCGGTTTTCCGAAAATTTAAGGAAAAGTTCCAACATTTTGTTTTGAAAACGCAACGCCTGTTCGGAGCTGTCCAAGAAAATGCAGTTATCCGCGACACCTTTTGTGTTGAAATCATTTGATTTACTGCCGATTGCGATAACCAAATAATCGTAAGGAATTCGGCGGGCGACGACGATCATATCGCCTTCTTCGCCGTAAACCGGCGCCAATTCTACGTATTTTTGTTCGCGATTGATGCGCGTAATCGAGCCTTGTTCAAAGCTGAAATGATGATTTTTACCGTGCGCACGGTAGCTTAACGAATCGACGCCATCGTCCATTACGCCGGTAGCGATTTCGTGCAATAACGGTTTCCAAAGATGGGTGGCATTACGATCCACAAGGGTAATTTTGGCTTGTTGTTTTCGACCGAGCTTATCGCCTAAAAATGTCGCCAGCTCAATACCGCCGGCACCGCCACCTACGATGACGATGTTTTTCATAAGATTCTCCTAAAAGTATTAAATTTGTTAAAAATGTTAAATCAACGTTATGGTAGCATGAAACATCTTGTGGAACATTACTCAATAAGGAGAAAACTAAGTTCGGTGCACGCATTCATAAAGGGGGGCAAGCTCTCGGATGGTGTGAGCCACAAATAGCACCGCATTCAAACCCGACAAATCGGCCTTTTCCACATTTTTGCCGATACACCAAAAATCATCGTCGTTGCGCAAGGTTAAATCCGCTTGTGAAAATGCGTTCACCGGCCGGAAATCGCCATATTCGTCTTCATCGCCGCGCCATAAATCGAAGTCGGCGAAACGGGCGAAATCAAATCGTTCCAGCCATCGGTTATATTGGTGCACACTAATTTGTGAGCGATCAGCGCGATAGCAATGCCAATCGAGACTCACGGAAAGGCGGCGGCGATTGAGCAATACGGAGAAAATCGCAGCAGAATTTTGGTTGAATTCATATTTGAAATAGGCGAAAAAATGCGCACGCACCTGCCAACCGTTCGTCCAACTTTCAATATGCGGTTTGGCAAAAGGCGCGCCGAGTTCGGCGGAAACGGCTTGAATCAGCGCTTTCCAGTTATCCCACTGCGCTTTGTAACGCGCTTTAATGGCCGGAATTTCTTGCGGGCAGAATTTTTTCATTTGCGCAAATTGAAAGAACGGAATATTAAAAATTTCGCAGGATTCAGCGTTGAGAGAAATCATGACTTTCCTTAAAAATACAATAATTTTTCGAAATTATATCGCTGTTGCACAACGTTGAAATTACCCTTGCAAAATAGCACCGCATTGGAGCCGCCCCCAGTGCGGTGCTATCGTTTATGGTTAATTTAAACGGGTTTTGTGCATTTGCTAAATTTCGTAATTTTTGACCGCACTTTGGCTGAAAATTTGTTTATCTTCCCAACGTAGCATGGTCAGGCGATTATTCCAGACACAGCCGGTATCGAGCGCATAAATATTCGGCGGCATTTTTTCATCCACTAAACTCGCCCAATGACCGAACACAATCGGGATTTGTCGATACAACGGATTGTTTAACTCGAACCAAGGCGTGAGTTCGGGCGGAGCTTCTTTCGGCGGGACTTTACAAGCGAAATCCAATCGGTGATCTTGATAGCAGAACCGCATTCGGGTGAATACATTAATAATGTAACGTAAGCGATCCATGCCTTGTAAATCAGGCGACCATCGGTCGGGGAAGTTGTCGTACATTTGAGAAATAAGCGCATAAAAATCGCCGTTTTGTAAGACGTTTTCTACTTCTTTCGCACAGGCTTTTGCCGTTTCTAAATCCCAATCCGGCGAAATGCCCGCGTGCGCCATCAAGAAACCCAATTCTTCATTGTGAACAAGCAATGGCTGATGACGCAACCAATCAATCAATTCTTCAAAATCCGACACACTGAAAATCGCGTCCACCCGATCGCGCGGTTTGATTTTTTTTATGCCGAGTGCGGTCGAAATCAGATGAAGATCGTGATTCCCTAACACGGTTTGTGCCGCGTCGCCGAGAGATTTTACCAAACGCAAACAATCTAAGGATTTATCGCCGCGCGCGACGAGATCACCGACGAGATAAAGTTTATCTTGCGCCGGGTTGAATCGAACGCGTTCCAATAAAAGCTGTAATTCATCGAAGCAGCCTTGTAAATCACCGACTAAATAAGTTGCCATTTTTGACCGCGCTTTATTCTTCCGAATCCATAATTTCCTCCTTCAGCGCCTCCGCCGGCGGATTATCCGCCAGCCAATTCGCTAAGCGGGCATAATCGGCGATGGAAAGATTTTCCGCACGCGCGTTCAAATCAATCTCAAGTGCGGTCAAATTTTCCGGAGAAAATAAGCTAGAAAGCGCGTTGCGCAAGGTTTTGCGCCGTTGGTTAAAGGCTTGTGAACAAACCCGATTAAGCCAATATAAATCCTTAACCGGATGAGGCAGGGTTTGATGCGGAATTAAGCGAACCACAGCGGAGTCCACTTTTGGCGCCGGTTTAAAGGCGCTCGGCGGCACTTCAAGCACCGGCATCACTTGGCAGAAATATTGCGCCATAATGGTTAAACGCCCGTAAGCCTTGCTGTTCGGCGCGGCGCAAAGGCGTTTTACCACTTCTTTTTGCAACATAAAGTGCATGTCTTGAATCACGTCGTGATATTTGAATAAATGGAACATCAACGGCGTGGAAATGTTGTACGG
Organism: Rodentibacter sp.; assembly: GCF_057314195.1. Lineage (NCBI taxonomy): Bacteria > Pseudomonadati > Pseudomonadota > Gammaproteobacteria > Pasteurellales > Pasteurellaceae > Rodentibacter > Rodentibacter sp. Next base: position 30,511 of record NZ_DBHLAM010000029.1, read on the forward strand.
CAAGTTACCAAACACACGCAGTTTTTGCTTTGGCTCGACCGTTTGGTCGGCATAAAGCGCACCGAAATCAAATTGCATGGCATCGGTCTCAATCACCGTCAATTTTTGATGTAAAAAAGGATGATGACGTAAACGTTCAGCAAGATCGCGGTCAAGTTCAACAACAGTCAAATGCTCAACTTGGTCGCCGACAGGCTCGGTTAATGCCCCCAAACCGGGGCCGATTTCCACTAAAAATTGACCTTTTTGCGGATAAATCGCCGCCACGATATTTTGAATGACGTGATTATCATGCAAAAAATTTTGCCCGAAGCGCTTGCGCGCGGTATGGCCTAAATGTTTTTTTGAGTTCATAGTATTTCGCCTTTCGCAAAAGTGGCACACATTATAGAGCCTGTTTTACCTTTGTAAATCGTTACGAAATTGCACGAAACGGTGTTTTTTCCACTCGAATTTATTTTCATCTTTCGTACGACACTAAAAACGGCTATAATCCGCGCGTTTTTATTAAATCAGACCCCAAATACGGTCAAGAAACCATTATTTTAGAGGATACAATGGCAAAAGAAGATAGCATTGAAATGCAAGGCACTATTTTGGAAACCTTACCGAATACGATGTTCCGTGTGGAATTAGAAAACGGTCATGTGGTAACCGCTCACATTTCAGGCAAAATGCGTAAAAACTATATTCGTATTTTAACCGGCGACAAAGTAACCGTAGAAATGACGCCTTACGATTTAAGCAAAGGCCGTATCGTTTTCCGTAGCCGCTAATCATCGTCGTTAAATCCAAGTTAAAAGCCGATAACTTTATCGGCTTTCTTTTTGCCTGAACATCACATAAATCGGTTGCGGAAAACGAAAATTTCGGTATAATCCGCGCCCTTAGCCACATTGAATTTTCGTTCCTTGCCTTTGCAGATTGGTGGCTAATCTACGTCAAAGGCTGATTA